>NCJR01000468.1 GCA_002282555.1 Rhodobacterales bacterium 34-62-10 | reverse complement strand
CGCAGGACTGACGCAGGACGAGATAGCTGCTTTCAGCGGTCACTCAATGCGCGTTGGCGCCGCGCAGGATTTGTTAACGAAAGGTTTCGACACCGTTGCGATCATGCGTGCAGGTGGTTGGAAATCTGTTGGAGTGCTTGCCCGCTACCTTGAAGCTGCGGAACATAATGTTTGGAGACAGGGCGTTTAGAATGGAAAAACGGTTAGATCTCCTGATGCAAATACGGCCTCGCGCACATTAAGGTGTTTTAGGACAGTTTTAAAAGACGCAAAAATCAACGGTGTATTTTGGGATGCTCCGGAGCCCGATAGGACCTATTAAGTAAATTGCTCGAAAAATCAGTGAGCTGACGGCGACCAGAAGCAGACGAAATTAGCAAGTTATGGTCGTTGTGCTTTTATTGGCATGCTGAGCTACCCTTCGCAACTCGGACACTGACATAAGGGCACCTCGAAAAATTGTCGTGACGACGTTGCCTTGGTAGGATGAGGGTGGCGTTCGGATGCTGGAGGAAGACGATGGCGCAGATGGGGTTCTTTGATCTTTCAGACCGCTACGCGAGCCTTGATGCCAAGCGGGACCCGTTGGTCGAGATCGACGCCATCGTGCCCTGGGAGGAGTTTCGTCCGACGCTGGAACGGGTGTGGCGGAAGCCTGATGCGGATCGGAAATCGCGGGCCGGGCGCAAGCCAATGGACGCGGTGGTGATGTTCAAGACGCTGGTGCTTGGGGCGCTCTACAACCTGTCCGACGACCAGATCGAGTATCAGGTGCGCGACCGTCTATCGTTCATGCGGTTTCTTGGTCTGGGCCTCGAGGACCGGGTGCCCGACGCCAAGACCGTCTGGCTCTACCGCGAGGGTCTGGCGCAGGCGGGTGTGGTCGATGCGCTGTTCAAGCAATTCGACGGGTATCTGGCGCGGCAGGGCTATATCGCGCGCGGCGGGCAGATCCTGGACGCCTCCATCGTGCCGGTGCCGCGCAACCACAATACGCGGGATGAGAACAAGGCGATCAAGAACGGCGAGGAGCCGGAGGGCTGGGCCGACAAGCCCGCCATGCGGTCGCAGAAAGATACCGATGCGCGCTGGACCAAGAAGCACGGGAAATCCCACTACGGCTACAAGAACCACGTGAATGTGGACCGTCAGCATAAGCTGGTGCGCCGCTACCATGTCAGCGATGCAGCGCTGCATGACAGTCAGGCAGTGGATCACCTCCTGATACAAGGCAACACCGGCTCGGACGTCTGGGCCGATCCGGCCTATCGGTCCGAGGAGATGGAGGCCAAGCTGCGCGCCCGGGGAGAGCCGCATCCACCGCAAGGGGAAGCGCGGCAAACCGCTGAGCGAGCAGGGCAAGGCCAGCAACCGGACCAAGTCCGCCGTACGCGCCCGGGTCGAACATGTCTTCGGCGCACAGACCAACGACATGGGTGGGACGCTGGTGCGCACCATCGGCATCGTGCGTGCGAAGGCCAAGATCGGGATGAAGAACCTCGCTTACAACATGCGCCGCCTCGCCCAGCTGCACCGCCTGAACCCATGTCCGGCGTAATCCGGCGCGCGGACTTCAGGCCAAAGAGGCCGCGGCCCGCCATGGCCGGACGGAATGGCCCCCAACTACGCTGCCGAAAACTCCAGCAAGCCGCTTCCCGCAGCCTTCAGGCCGCCGAACCAGCCCTGAACAGCGGAGAACAAGGAAAAATCGAGGTGCCCTCACCACTAAACAAACCAGTGCCTATAAAATCTCTCAGTCCGATTGCAACGGCTGGCCGTACGCGCCCTTCATCAACTAGCTTATACTGGAGATCGAAACTTCGATCAAAATTGTCTCTTCCAGCACCACGAAAATCGTCAAAAATTGAGTACCTGAATGCACCAG
>NCJR01000467.1 GCA_002282555.1 Rhodobacterales bacterium 34-62-10 | reverse complement strand
ATCTGGCTGTATGGCGGCAGTCACGAGACCCTGACCGAAACGGTGACCTATTCGCGCTTTGGTGTGATGCCGTCTTGGACGAACCGCCTGAGCGAGGCGGAGATCCGCGCCGTGGCCACCTATGTCCATCAGCTTGGCGGTGGCGAGTAAGCACCTGCAAGAGATACCCTTGGGCGCCACAAACGCCCAAGGGTCGGTGCCGGCCGTCCGTCCTGTTCGCGCGTTTCCTGGAAGGCCGGCACCATTTGATCCCGAAACGGCCCGCCCTGCAAGGGGACGGGCCGTTTGCGATCCCTGCGGGGGCGGCATGATTCCGCAGCACGTGGATGACCTTGCAAACACTATGGATGACCTTGCGGAATAGATACCTCGCAGAGTCAGTATTTGATGCAGGTCAAGGCCGCACCCTGCCAAGCCTGTGAAAAGACAATGGACGATACCCGCATCAGACGGAGCGATTCTCCCGTGTCCCAGACTGAACCAGAAGCCCCTCCAAGCCTTTATGCCGCGCGAGAGCCGATCTTTCCGCGTCGTGTGTCGGGCAAGTTCCGCAATCTGAAATGGATCATCATGGCGGTGACGTTGGGTATCTATTACCTGACCCCGTGGATCCGTTGGGACCGTGGGCCGAACCTGCCCGATCAGGCCGTGTTGATCGATCTGGCGAACCGGCGCTTTTTCTTTTTCTGGATCGAGATATGGCCGCATGAATTCTATTTCATCGCGGGCCTTCTGGTCATGGCGGGGCTGGGATTGTTCCTGTTCACTTCGGCCCTGGGTCGGGTCTGGTGCGGCTATGCCTGCCCGCAGACGGTCTGGACCGATCTTTTCATTCTGGTGGAACGCTGGATCGAGGGTGATCGCAACGCCCGTTTGCGCCTTCACCGGCAAGAGAATTGGGATTTCCGCAAGCTGCGTCTGCGGCTGACGAAATGGACAAGCTGGTTTCTGATCGGGCTGGCCACAGGCGGGGCATGGGTGTTCTATTTCACCGACGCACCCACGCTGGCGCGCGATCTGGTGACGCTGAACGCCCATCCTGTCGCCTATACGACCATGCTGATCCTGACGATGACGACCTTCTTCTTCGGCGGTTTTGCGCGCGAGCAGATTTGCATCTATGCCTGCCCGTGGCCGCGCATCCAGGCCGCGATGATGGACGAGGACACGCTGACCGTCGCCTACCGCGAATGGCGCGGAGAGCCGCGCGGCAAGCTGCACAAGGGCGACGACGCCGCGCCGCAGGGTGATTGCATCGACTGCATGGCCTGCGTCAACGTCTGCCCCATGGGGATCGATATCCGCGAGGGGCAGCAGATGGAATGCATCACCTGCGCGCTGTGCATCGACGCCTGTGACGACGTGATGGACAAGATCGGCAAACCGCGCGGTCTGATCGACTACATGGCGCTG
>NCJR01000466.1 GCA_002282555.1 Rhodobacterales bacterium 34-62-10 | reverse complement strand
TGGGCAAGGGCGGAGAGTTGAGCAAGAGCGGTTTTCGATTCCATACTTCCAATATTGTGGAAATATGGAATTCGTCAAGGAGGCCGGGCGTGAAATTGCAGAATAATTTCCGTTAGCGCTATTTCAGGCCGTATTTTGATGCGTATAATGAGTATATTTGTTGCACACTGAGTGCATTGGACTGTTTTGCAAATTCCAGCGGCACAAATCTGATTACCAAGTCCGTTTGTGGCTTGGACACTATTTCCACCGTTGGCGGTTTGTACGTTGTTATAGAGTTGGATTGTCCATATGCCGTAGCAGTGTTGCCATATCCGTAGGCAGTCGCAGATGCTGTCGTGTTGGTCTGGCTGGATCCGGGTGTCGTGTACGTACTTGTGTTTACGCTATCCTGTGTATCAAGCACGATAAAATACTCGAACCCATTTTGCTTCGTAAGTTCAGCGGCACGCAACATCGCCATTTCTCTAGCTTTGCTGCGCGCTGTGTAACCGTTTCCATTGAATGAGATTTGGTAGGTGTCTGATGCGAGCGGAACTTCACTGAAGCCGCCAGACCAGCCCTCAGATTGATACGGCGTTGCGCAAGCACCTGCCAACAGAAACGCTAGACCGGCACAAAAATAGCGCATGTAGCCCTCCCTCAGTTTGTTTGGACAGTAGCATAGGACTCTTGTTCGTCCAGTGGTTGAGAAAACTTAAGGTACTCAGATGTACTTCCGATCATTTCCCCACCCAATCACCCCCGCCGCTTCAGGCCGTAATTGAAGCTGACGGAGATACGCGCCTCCTCCGTACGGCTGGGCATCACTTCATGGCGCAGCCAGCTTTCCCACATCAGGCAGTGGCCTTCCCTTGGCGCCACATACACAAAGCGGCGCGCCTCTTCCGGCGCATCGTCCGTCAGCTGCGGCGCCGCCATCATCATCGCCAGGCGCGGGTCTTCAAACTTGATGCGGCCCGCCCCCTCCGGAACGGCCACATAATAGGTGCCGGAGATCACGCTGCCGGGATGGATATGCCCCGAATGATGCCCCCCTTCGCCCAGGATATTCACCCAGATCGCGTCAAGGCTCAGGGAAAGCCCCTCCATGTCCCAATGATGATCGCGCGCAAATTTCGCCGCGGCCTTGTCCAGATGCTTCTTCAGCTCGGCAAATTCCGGAAAGCGCTCTGGCAGGTCGTCGAGGGAGGCGTAGGACGTATACCCATCATACCCTTCGGCCTCGCACCATTCATTCCCCGCCACGTCTTCCTCTTCCAGCAGCCAGGCGCACCGCTCCAGCCCTTCGCGCAGGGCGTCACTGCCAATCTTCACTTCCTCAATCCGGGTGGCAAACAGAACGCGCATGGGCAGGGGCCCTCCAAAGCTTCCCGCGCCCTTACAATCCCCCGGCCAGCGCTTCAAGCAGGCCGGGT
>NCJR01000124.1 GCA_002282555.1 Rhodobacterales bacterium 34-62-10 | reverse complement strand
CGATCGAGCGGATCGAGATCGACCCCGTCACCAAAGAACCCCGCTTCCGCATCATCGGCACCGAGCTGTGGTCGGATGAGGCGGGCTTTGACGAGGCCGCCGCCGCATCCGGCATCACCGGCATCTGCGGGTCCGGCATCATCGAGGCGGTGGCCGAGATGCGCATGGCGGGGCTGCTGGACGAATCCGGCCTGATCGGATCGCCCGACCAGACGGGCACGGCGCGCTGCGTGCTGGAAGGGCGCACCCATGCCTATGTGATCCATGACAGCACCGCCACGGGTGGGCCGCTGATCAGCGTGACCCAAGGCGATATCCGCGCGATCCAGCTGGCCAAATCCGCGCTTTATGCAGGCGCTCGCCTGTTGATGGATGAAATGGGCGTGGACAAGGTCGACCGCGTGGTGCTGGCGGGTGCTTTCGGGGCCCATATCAGCCCCAAACATGCGATGGTGCTGGGCATGATCCCCGATGTGCCGCTGGACAAGGTCTTCAGCGCAGGCAATGCCGCAGGCACCGGCGCGCGGATTGCGCTGTGCAACGTCGCGGCCCGTGCCGAGATCGAAACGGTCGTTGGCCAGATCACCAAGGTCGAAACCGCCATCGAGCCGAAGTTTCAGGAACATTTCGTCGCCGCCAACGCGATCCCGCACAAGACCGACCCTTTCCCGGAACTGGCCAAGATCGTCACCCTGCCCTCCCCCTCGTTCAACACACGCGGCGAAGGTGGCGACGGCGAAGACGGCGGCAGACGCCGGCGCAGAAGGGCTTGACGGTGACCGACGCCTGACTTACCTGTCAACGCGTCGCGGGTGTAGCTCAATGGTAGAGCAGCAGCTTCCCAAGCTGAATACGAGGGTTCGATTCCCTTCACCCGCTCCAACGTCCGGCTGATCTTCGTAACGGCGACAGGGTGTCCTCACCCGCACTGTTTGTATGTCAAAGCCCGACCCCTCCCGCATAACGCGACGGAACCCGCTCCTTTACCCGAATTCCGGGGCCCGACGCGGAACTGGCCCGGCTTCCGGACGTTGATCTGTCGACACCGCCCCGGCGCGATCCTGCGACAGGGGCCATCCATCGACACATCAACACAAAGGAATTCCAGATGAAAATCCTCATGGTTCTGACATCGCATGACCAACTCGGCGATACCGGCAAGAAGACCGGCTTCTGGCTCGAGGAATTCGCCGCCCCCTATTACGTCTTCAAAGACGCAGGCGCCGAGGTGACGCTGGCCTCGCCCAAGGGTGGGCAGCCGCCGCTCGACCCCAGCAGCGATACCACAGACGCGCAGACCCCCGCGACCGAGCGGTTCAAATCCGACACCGCCGCACAAGGGGCGCTGGCGCATACCGTCGTCCTGTCCACCCTGTCCGCGGATGATTACGACGCGGTGTTTTTCCCGGGCGGCCATGGCCCCCTGTGGGATCTGGCCGAAGATGCTGACAGCGCCGCGCTGATCGAGGCTTTCGCCGCAAAAGACCGCCCCATCGCCGCCGTCTGCCACGCCCCTGCCGTGTTCAAGAACACCAAAACCCCCGAGGGCAAACCCTTCGTCGCGGGCCGCAAGGTCACGGGCTTCACCAATTCCGAAGAAGAGGGCGTGGGCCTGACCAAGATCGTCCCCTTCCTGCTGGAAGATATGCTGACCGCCCATGGTGCGCAGTACAGCAAGGGCGCGGACTGGTCGCCTTATGTGGTGACGGATGGCAAACTGGTGACAGGTCAGAACCCCGCCTCGTCCGAGGCGGCGGCGCACAAGCTTCTGTCCCTGCTCTGAGCCTGCTCTGATCCGGTCCCGCACGCGGCCCTTGCGGATCACCTGTCCTTGTGGGACAGGGACAGGTGATCTAGGCATCAAAGGCAGCACGCCATGGCCGACACCCGAAACCAGCGCTTCTGGAACAGGATCGCGCAGCGTTATGCCGCGCGGCCCCTCAAGAACGTGGCAGCTTACGAGGCGATGCTGGCGGATGCAGCCGCGCGCCTGTCCCCGCAAGACCGCGTGCTTGAGATCGGCTGTGGCACCGGCGGCACCGCCATCCACCTTGCCGGCTTCGTATCGGAATTTGTCGCCACCGATTTCTCGACCGAGATGGTCGCGATCGCAAAGGCCAAACCCGCAGGCGACACGCTGCGTTTTGTGGTGGCGGATGCGGCGCAGGCGCTTGCAGACGGCCCCTTCGACGCGATCTGCGCCTTCAACGTGCTGCATCTGGTGGATGACCTGCCAGACACGCTGTCGCGCATCCATCAGGCCCTTGTTCCGGGCGGACAATTGATCAGCAAGACCTGGTGCTTTGCCGACCTCAACCCCGGCATGCGCATCCTGTTCGCACTGCTGCGCACCGTCGGCCTGTTTCCAAGGGTCACCATGCTGACCGAGACCGGACTGCACCAAGCCCTCCGTGCCGCCGGGTTCGAGATCGTGGATCAGCGACAGTTCGGCACTTATCCGCAAAACCCTTATATTGTTGCCCGCAAACCCGCCGCCTGAACGTCATAGCGGTTCACCCCGGACGCACGGCCGTTGCCGTGGCCGTAACCGGGCAGCAGGATAGGCGTGATCTGTCAAACCGGTGAACGCCGCCTACCCCACGGGATCGGTTGTCTTGTCCCGCAAACACTGCGCCAGAAACCCCGCATAGGCATTATCGGCCGCCGCCGCATCACAGGCCGCCTGCACACGGGCGCGGGTCGGGGCATCCAGCGCCGCCACCGCCGCAGGAATGGCACTGTCGCGCAGCCCCCGCACAACCCGCGGCGCATGCAGCAGATACCGCTCATTCGTCTGGCAAATGACGTAAGCGGCCCCTTCTGCGGCGATCACATCCATCACCGGCTGGGTAGACGGGCAATTGACCCGCACCACCCGTCGAAAAATCCGGGATGCCAGATATGCCAGCGTCGCGGCGGAACTGCCACCGAACACCACCAGAACCTCCTGCACCGCGGCATCGGGATTGTCGAAGATCACGATCTCTCCGGTTGTCGCAAGACCACTGCGATACAGAACCTGCGCGTTTTGTCGACCCGGCCAACGGGCAACCTGCATCATATCCGTCACGGCAGGGGTCATCTTGCCCCCCAGATCGCCCATCACCTCCAGCGGGGCAAAGTCGATCTGCGACCGCCAATCGCCGTGCAGACCGAATTGCTCCAGACAGTCCTCAAGCGCGGCAAAGGCTCCTGCATGGCTCCAATGGGTGTCGGTCCGACAATAGCTGTCGGGCGTCCCGGCCAGCCGCGCCACAGGAAAGACCAAAGGCACACCCGCGCGGCGCAGGATCACCGCCACGCTGTCGCTCAGGGTCCGCGCCCCGCGCGCCAAGGGATAGAACTGCGGCAACACGCTCTCCTTGGACGGGGCGATGACGAAAGCCAGTTTCACCCCGCTACGGCCCAGCCGCCGTATCCCCCGCGACAGCCTCCACGCGTAGTGCACCCAAGCCAGACGCCGCCACGCCGAAAGCTGCAATTGCCCCGTAAAGATCGCGTCCGAACGGTTGCCGTCATTGGTCAGGAACAGCCAACCGTCATGCCCTTCCAGACATGTGGGCACATCCACCCACCGGACGGCGTGGGTCCAGACAACAGCGTCATCCGCCTGCCCGCCGTGCCGGATGATCCCGATCCGCCGGATATGCCGCAGATTGATCCGCAAGGTGAGATGATCGCTCCCCCGCAGCCGCCGCCACAGGTGGCGCAGCCCGGATCGACGCGGCGTCACGTCGGTATCGCGTGTCAGCGCAAGATGGTGCACTGCGCCGTCAGCCTTCTCCAGCACCAGACGGCCCCGGGACACAGACGCACCGCCGAGCTGCAACTGCAACGGAACCGCGTTCACCTCGCGCCGCAACAAACTGTCCTCCGGCCCGATGACCCTGAACCCCGGCACATCCGCCAAGGGATCAAGGCGCAGTTCAAGACGCTGGGTCGCGCGCCCCAGAATCCGCGACCGCAAATGGCGCAATGATGGTGATTGCGGATCAAGGGCGGTCAGCGATGCAACAGCGTCCAGTGCCTCGGCATAATCCTCAAGCGCCAGATACGCCTCGGCAAGCCCGCTCAGCGCCTCAGCCCGGTGATCCGGTGCCTGCGCAAGCAGACCCCGCCAACAGTGCAGCGCAGCCTCATGATCGCCCGACGCCACGGCGGTCTGTGCGTCCCTGATCCATTCCTGTGCCTCTTGTGCACGCACCAATGCAGCACCTCACCCCTGACCAAACACCTGCTCCGCGATAGCCAGCCCGCAACCAAAGCGCAAGCACCCCGCATCCCGCATGGCCTGCCCTTGGCTTCCCGCATGCAGCATCCTAAGAAGGCTCACGACTCCCCTAGCGACCGAAAGCCCCTGCCCTGACACGCGCCTCCATCCTGACGACACTTCTCGTGCTGGCCGTTGGTGCGGCGGGTGGACTTCTGGCCAGCCAGACCGCGCTGCCCCTGCCCTATATGCTGGGAAGCCTGATCGCCACCGCGCTCCTGTCCACCGTGATGGGGCACCGCTTTCCGTCAGGCTACATGTTTCCACAACCTGTCCGGCTGGTGTTTCTGGCGTTGATCGGGGTGATGATCGGCGCACAGGTGACGCCCGATCTGGCGGCGATGGTGCCCTCTCTGATGGTCAGTTTCGCGGCCCTCACGGTGTTTGTCGGGCTGGCCCATGCCGGAAACTATGCGATTTTCAGGCAGTTGGGCGGCTATGACCATGCCACCGCCTTTTACAGCGGCACCCCCGGTGGTCTGATGGAAAGCATCGCCATGGGCGAGGAAGCGGGTGCCGATATCGCGATCCTGACCATGCAGCAATTCCTGCGGATCGTGCTGGTGATCTCGCTGCTGCCCATCGGCCTGTCGCTCTGGCTTGGGGCGCCTGTGGGCAGCGCGGGGGGCATGACGCTGGCGCGCGCCGATGTGGACCTGACGCAACTGCCCGCGGTGGTGGCCGTGGGTCTGCTGGGTCTGGGGGTCGGCAAGTGGCTGCACCTTCCCGCAGGCCAACTGACCGGGCCATTGTTCGTGGCCGCCGCCGTCAGCCTCAGTGGGTTGGTGCCGCTGGACATGCCGCAATGGTTGATCAACGAAGCGCAGATCGTGATTGGCGCCAGCCTCGGCATGCGCTTCGGCGGACTGAAAGGGCGCGCGTTGATGAAAGGCATCTGGCTGGGTCTGGCCTCGGTGCTGTTCATGATGACGGTGGCCTTGGCGCTGGTGGCCCTTGTCCACCGGATCACCGGCGCGCCCTTTGACACGCTGCTGATCAGCTTCGCCCCCGGTGGCGTCACCGAAATGGCGCTGATCGCCCTCAGCCTTCAGGCCAACCCCGCGCTGGTGACAGCACATCACATCTATCGCATCGTCCTGACGGTGATCGAAATGGCGGTGATCCAGAAAATCCGTCGCCGCCGGACCTGATCGCGACGGCCACGCGGTCTTTGACACCGCGCCCCGTCAGGAGTAACTGAACCCATGTTCAATTCAAAGGGAAGAGGGCTCTCATGCTGATGCAAGAAACCGCCGCCATCATCACAGGCGGCGCCTCCGGTCTGGGCGAGGCGACAGCGCGTCTGTTCCGCGCCTCTGGCGCGCAGGTCACGATTCTGGACCGCGACGCCGCGCGCGGCGAGGCTGTCGCGGCCGAGATCGGTGCCACCTTCGTGCAGACCGATGTCACCAGCGAAGACTCGGTCAAAGCCGCCATCGCCAAGGCCGTGGCCGTGATGGGCAAGATCAACGCCGCCATCAACTGCGCCGGCGTGGGCACCGCCGAAAAGACGCTGGGCAAGGATGGCCCGCACAGCCTTGACCATTACACTCGCGTCATCGGCATCAATCTTGTGGGCAGCTTCAACGTCGCACGTCTGGCCGCCGCTGAAATGGCCAAGAACGCACCCACCGAGGATGGCCAGCGCGGGGTGATCGTCAATACCGCCTCGGTCGCGGCCTTCGATGGGCAAAAAGGTCAGGTCGCCTATGCCTCCTCCAAAGCCGGGATCGCGGGCATGTCGCTGCCCATGGCGCGGGATTTGTCGCGTGAAGGTATCCGGGTCATGGCCATCGCACCGGGCCTGTTCCTGACACCCATGCTGATGAGCCTGCCGCAGGAAGTCCGCGACCAACTCGCATCCGACGTGATCTGCCCCCGCCGTCTGGGTCGCCCCGAGGAATACGCCGCCCTCGCGCGCTTCATCGTCGAATCGGGCTACCTGAACGGCGAGACGATCCGCATCGACGGCGCCCTGCGGATGCGGTAAGCTTCACCCTGTAACACGTTGAATAATATACAGAACGGCGGGAAATCCCCGCCGTTTTTTCATGCCAGACGCGTCAGTCGGCGCTGTCGCGCCTCATCCGTGCTGCCATCGCGTCCAGCCCCCGCACTTTGACCGACCCGACCACGCCCGCATGATCCACCGCCTCGCGGTTCTGGCTCAGCTTGGCCTTGGCGATGAT
>NCJR01000465.1 GCA_002282555.1 Rhodobacterales bacterium 34-62-10 | reverse complement strand
GTGCCGCCTTCCTCGATATGGTAAAGATAGCGCGCGACAGCATCGACATGGATGTCACCGGCCACAAGACCATCTTTAGTTATAACCCGCTGCGGCAGAAAGCGCGGGTGCAGGCCCCACGGGTTTGATGTGGCTGGGTTATAGCCCGGCGGTGTAATCTGTGCATCCCAAGCCGCCTTTTCCGCTTCAGTGGGCCAGGTGTCAGCGAGGAGCGGACTCGAGATAGACGCCGAGAACAATGCGGCAGTCGTCTGGATGAAGTGTCGTCTTGTCAGCATATAGATTGCTCCGTTCACGCATTGGACGGCAAACCGAACCTTACCCCGAACGCAGTGTTGTTCGCCCGGGAAAGAGTGAGGCGTTATTGGCAACTTGCTCCATGGTGCCGTTCTATGTCGGTGGCTTAACTCCTAAAGCTACTAGAGGTTCAAGAGAAATTTTGATGCCAGACGATCTCGGTAATACTTCGGGCCCGTTCGTTTCTTTATCAGTCTAAGCGCTGTCACGATCTGTGGGGTGAAACCAGGCTACTGCCACGATGCCGGGCCTCGTCTTGATCTTCGCTTCAATTGTGATCCTTAACTCGCTATGCCGAGCAGTTAAATTGAGCGCTTTCAATAATGGGTCTTTTCAACACGTTTGGCAGCAAGCCCCATATAAAATTTTGCCTCACGCGGAAGTGGTCGTGATGACGTGCATTGGGATATTATCGTTCACGCTTCGCGATAATTGTCACAAGCCCCAACACCTTCTGCGACCACATCAAGCAGGGCGTCTACATCATTTAAAAGAGCTGCTATGCGCGGACTGCTGATCCGGTAGCGAATGAAGCGCCCATCGCGGTCGCTGGCGACAAGTCCGCAATCCAGAAGGCATCGCAAATGATTTGACACGTTGGGCTGCGATAGCCCTGTGCGTTTGACGATCTCGTGAACAACCAACGGTCCTTCACACAGCACGCCCAGTATCGCCAGTCGGCTCGGGTCGGCAAGACCGCGAAAGAGCTTTGCCCTACGCTCGATGCCAGCGGCCGCAGCATTGCGATCGGCGAAGACTTGCATCATATCACTCCTTGCTGATATGTTTGAACTTGATCCACTTTAGCAGGAGTATTGCACCGATGGCCAACACCGAAAGCACCCGATCGACAGCAGATACGTCGCCCGTCCGTTACCGGGTTTCCGGAATGGATTGCGCCAAGGATGCCGCCCAGATCGAGCGGGCGGCGCAGTCTGCGGGTGTCGCGCCCGACGCAGTGAAAGTATCAGCGGCGACCCATATCATGACTCTGAAAGTCCCTGAAGCAAGCCTGCCGGAGATTGAAAAAGCCGTTGAGACAACGGGATATGGGTTCGACCGCATCGAGAGCGACGAGGACCTTCAGCAAAGTGCGGCCCATCAGGACCCGGGCTACCGCCGC
>NCJR01000464.1 GCA_002282555.1 Rhodobacterales bacterium 34-62-10 | reverse complement strand
GCCTGAATCTCGGACAGGAAATAGGTGCCATCCTCGTTCACCGTATGGGACGGATCGTCGATCAAGCGGATATATTCGGCGATGTCGCGGGCGGGCCAGGCGCGGGTCATCAGCTTGTCACGCGCATCCGCCGCATCTGCCGAGGCGCGGATCGTGGCCACGACCTCATCGACATTGGTGACAGCCACGGCCAGACCGCAGAGGATATGACTGCGCTCGCGCGCCTTGCGCAGCTCGAAGGCGGTGCGGCGCGCCACCACTTCCTCGCGGAAGGCGATGAAGCTGGACAGGAACCGCAGCAGCGTCAGCTGTTCGGGGCGGCCACCGTTCAAGGCCAGCATGTTGCAGCCGAAATAGGTCTGCATCGGCGTGAAACGGTAAAGCTGGTTCAGCACCACCTCGGCGGTGGCGTCGCGTTTCAGTTCGATGACCACGCGCACGCCGTTGCGGTCGCTTTCGTCCTGCACATGGGCGACGCCTTCGATCTTCTTCTCGCGCACCTGCTCGGCGATCTTCTCGATCATCGCGGCCTTGTTCACCTGATAGGGTATTTCCTCGACGATAATGGCGAACCGGTCCTTGCGCAATTCCTCGATCTTGGTCTTGGCACGGATGATGACCGAGCCGCGCCCTTCGAGATAGGCTTTGCGCGCACCGGAACGGCCCAGCATCAGGCCGCCTGTAGGGAAATCTGGCCCCGGAATATATTCGATCAGGTCTTCGGATGTCAGGTCCGGGTTGTCGATCAGGGCCAGCGTCGCATCCACCACTTCGCCAAGGTTATGCGGCGGAATGTTGGTGGCCATGCCGACGGCGATACCGCCTGCGCCATTGACCAGCATATTTGGGAAACGCGCGGGCAGAACCGTGGGTTCACGGTCCTTGCCGTCATAGTTGTCCTGAAAGTTGACCGTATCCTTGTCGATATCGGCCAGCAGGAAGGCGGCAGGCTTGTCCATCCGAACTTCGGTATAGCGCATGGCCGCGGCATTATCGCCATCCATCGAGCCGAAGTTGCCCTGACCGTCCAGAAGCGGCAGCGACATCGAGAAATCCTGTGCCATCCGCACCAGCGCGTCATAAATCGCGCTATCGCCATGCGGGTGGTATTTACCCATCACATCACCGACCGGACGGGCCGATTTGCGATAGGGCTTGTCATGGGTATTTCCGACCTCGTTCATCGCATAGAGGATGCGGCGATGCACCGGCTTCAGACCGTCGCGCAGATCGGGGATCGCGCGACTGACGATCACGCTCATGGCGTAATCGAGATAGGAGGTCTTCATCTCCTCGGTGATCGAGATGGAGGGGCCATCGTAGACGACGCGCGTGGGCGTGTTTTCGTCTTCGTTTTCAGGGGTTTCCGGCGTGTCGTTCACGTGATTTAACCGCTCTGTCCAGTTTCACTATATCTTGTTG
>NCJR01000123.1 GCA_002282555.1 Rhodobacterales bacterium 34-62-10 | reverse complement strand
TCCCCGCGGCCCGGCATTGGCGGCGGTGTTCAGGCGGATCGTTTCGGACAGACAGGCGGTGACGGCCGCAGCTCCGACAGGATGAGCAGAATAAGTGTAGCCGTGGAAAATCGCGCCCTCTCCGGTCGTGTCCTTTTCAAACACATCTGCAACCTTCTGGTTCACCAACGTCGCCCCCACCGGGAAATAGCCCGAGGTGATGCCTTTGGCGCAGCTCATCATATCCGGCTGCACCCCCCAATGCCGCGAACCCGACCAGTCGCCGGTGCGCCCGAAGCCGGTGATCACCTCATCCGAGATCATCAGGATCCCGTGGCGGTCGCAAATCTCGCGCATCAGTTTCATAAAGCTTTCATGCGGCACGATCACGCCGCCCGCGCCCTGTATCGGCTCCATGATGAAGGCGGCGATGGTGTTCGCGCCCTGAAAGGCGATCTCGTCTTCCATGGCTGCGGCGATGTTCTGCGCCAGTTTTGCCCCATCGGTTTCGTTGAACGGGTTGCGATAGGTATAGGGGCTGGGCATGTGGAAACAACCCGGCAGCATCGGCTCGTAATTCAGGCGGAAACGGTTGTTCCCATTCACCGAAGCCCCGCCGAAATGGGTGCCATGATAGCCTTTCTTGAGGCTGAGGAATTTGGTCCGCGTCGGTTCTCCCCGCAGGCGATGATATTGCCGCGACAGTCGCAGACAGGTCTCAACGGAATCTGACCCGCCCGAGGTGAAGAAGGCGCGTACCATGCCATCCGCCTCAAAGAACTCTCGCACCATGTAGGAGGCTTCGATCGCGGCAGGGTTCGAGGTTCCGGCAAAGGCGGAATAATAGGGCAGGTCATAAAGCTGCTTGGCGATGGCGTCTTTTACCACATTGTTGGAATAGCCAAGGTTCACACACCACAGGCCGCCGACCGCATCCACGACCTTGTGCCCGTCAAGGTCGATGATATGCACGCCTTCGGCCCCTTTGATGATCGTGGGCGCATTGGCTTGAAGATCCCCCGGATGCCCCATCGGGTGCCACATGTGGCGGGCATTGTTTTCTTTCAGGAAGTTGTCGTCTTTCATGGGGATGCCTCCGAGTCGCGGGTGTGCCGAATTTGATCAAATCCTGTCACCCCGCGGGCACTCTGTCCAGTGGTGGCACGTGTCAGGATTTACGCTGGAACGCGATCATCACAAGTGCCAGCAGGCTGGAGCCCAGCATAAGCAACAAGGACACAGCGTTCAGCAGTGGGGTTGACCCCAGTTTCAGCCTGTCGAACATGGCGATGGTCAGGGGTGAATCCGATCCGACCAGCATCAGGGTCGTGTTGAAATTCTCGAAACTCATCAGGAAGGACACGACGAAGGCACCGATCATCGCCGGCGCCAGATAAGGCAGCGTGATCGTGCGGACGGCGGTCAGGTGGGTCGCGCCAAGGTTCAGCGCGGCTTCCTCCAACGTGCGATCAAACTTTTGCAGACGCGCCGCGATGACCAGCGTGGCGATGGTCGTCACGAAGGAGAACTGCCCGAGGATGACCAGCACCAGACCGGGGCGCAGCGCCTGAATATCGATTTCGGCGACCTCCCAAGCCGCATTTGCCAACGTGCTGGAGAAGACAAGGATCGAGATGCCCAGGACGATGCCGGGAATCACCAGCGGCAGCAGCATCAATACGTAAAGCAGCCCGCGCCCCCGGAACTGATAGCGGTTGAAAAGGAAGGCATTGGTCGTGCCCACCGCCACAGACAGGGCCGACACCGCCAGTCCGATGATCACGGATGTACCGATGGCACGCAGGATCGGGCCTTCATGAACGACGCCGATCATTGGAGGCTCGGACCCGAAAAACCAGCCCAGCGTGAAGCCCTCCCATGGCAGGGACGGGAACTGGCTGTCGTTGAATGCAAAGACCGCCACCACAGTCAGGGGTAGCGCCAGATAAACGAAGAACAGCACGACATAGGCGCCATAGACGACACGGACGAGCGGGTTCTGCGGAATGGTCGGGATCATCCTGTCACCTTACCCCATCGTCTTTTCCAGCGTCTGCCCGGTCAGGCGCAACACGGCCCATACGATCAGTGATGACAGGATCAGCAGCATGAAGCCGAAAGCTGCGCCAAGCTCCCAGTTGAAGCGGACGATGAACTGCGAATAGATCATCTGGGTGAACCACAGGCTATCCTTGCCGCCCAGCATGGTCGGCGTCAGGTAATTGCCCAGTGACAGCATGAACACCACGATACTGCCCGACACGATCCCGGGCATGGCATGGGGAATGACGATCTCGCGCAGGATACTGGGGCCTGACCCACCCAGATCATAACCTGCTTCGATCACCGCATCATCGAGACTATCCAGCGTCGTGACCAGCGGAACCACCATGAACAGCATCGAGGTATAGACCAGCCCGACCATCATCGCCGCGTCATTGTAGAGCATCTCGACGGGTCCTGCCGCGAGCCCCGTCCATTGCAACAGCCCCGAGATGACGCCGCTTTCGCGCAGCAGGATCATCCAGCCGAAGGTGCGCACAAGTTCGGATACCCAGAAGGGGACAAGGCACATCAGGAACAGAACGGACCGCGCGCGCCCGCGCACCAACTTGGCGATGTAATAGGACACCGGAAAAGCGATGAGCAGGGTCAGGATCGTGGCCAGAACTGACATCATCGCGGTGCGCGCAAAGGTCACCATATAGAGTGGTTCGGTCAGGATCGTCCTGTAGTTGGCAAGACCGGTTTCGTATTGCCGTACGCCCACGCGTTCGCGCAGCGACAGCAGGAACAGGTCGATATGCGGGATGATGATGAGGAGCGACAGCCACAACAGAAGCGGCGTCAAAAGCAAGATCAGCCCAAGTTTCTGCCCCGCGCGCATGGCTACGGCCTCGTCATGACAAAGGCATTGCCCTGATCACCGGACCAGCCTACATGGATGGGCGCGCCGCGGGTCAGATGGGCGAACTCGCCCGATTGCGGCAGGGTAACGCCAATGTCGGCCCCGCTGGGGTCGGTCACGATCACGCGGCTGGCGGCGCCGTTGAACAGGATCGTGGCGACATGACCGCTGATCCTTGTGTCGAAATGGGCCAGTTCAGCCGCATCTTCGGCCAGTCGGATCGCTTCGGGGCGGACAAAAACCTCGGCCCGGTCACCTACGGTCAGTTTCCGTCCGGGGCTTGCCGCGCGCAGCATCAGGCCGGTGTCGGTCTTGATCTCCAGCGCCTCGCCCTCGGCGCGGGCCACACGGCCCTGCCAGCGGTTCGCGTCGCCCACGAAGCCTGCCACGAAAGCCGTCTGCGGGCGGTAATACAGATCACGCGCCGTGCCCATCTGCTCGAACCGTCCTGCATTCATCACGGCAATGGTGTCGGACATTACCAAGGCTTCGGATTGGTCATGCGTGATATACACGAAGGTGGTGTCAAAGGCCGTCTGCAAGGCCTTCAACTCGACCTTCATATGCTCACGCAGCTTCAGGTCCAGTGCGCCCAAGGGTTCGTCCAGCAGCAACACATCAGGTTCCAGCACCATGCACCGGGCAATGGCGACGCGCTGTTTCTGTCCGCCGGACAGTTCGTCCACCCGCCGGGCCCCGATACCGGGCAAGCCGATCCGTTCAAGCGCTTCGTCAACTTTGCGGGCAATCGCGGGCTTGGTCATCCCCTTGCGGCGCAGACCGTACCCTATGTTGTCGGCGATGTTCATCATCGGGAACAGGGCCAGATGCTGGAACACCATGTTCACGGGGCGTTTGTTGGGCGGCACGTCCAGAACGGAACGGCCCTTGATCCGGATATCGCCGCTGCTTGGCTCCAGAAAGCCCGCGATCATCCGCATGATCGTGGTCTTGCCGCAACCAGACGGCCCGAGGATTGAGAAGAATGATCCCGCTCGCACGCTGAAAGACACATGGTCTACGGCGGTCGAGGCCCCGAACCGTTTGGTCAGTGCGTCACAGTCAAGATCGGGCAGGGGCGTGGTCATGCGGCGAAGTCCGTCAGGGTTCTGGTCGAAAGGAAAGGCGGCACCCGCAATCCGCAGGTGCCGCCCGCCATGTCACAGGATCAGCGCGCTGCCTGAACGCGGTCTAGAACGGCGCCTTCAAGTGCTTCAAGACCGGCAGGAACCGGCGGATACCACTTGATGTTGTCGATGGCTTCCTGCGGGAAGCTGGCCTGATATTTGGCTTTCAGCGCATCCGAAACGAAGGCATCCGCGCCCTGGGAAGCGGTAAAGTTGCCTGCGGATTCGGTGATCATCGCCGCAATTTCCGGCTTCATCACAAAGTTGATCCAGGCATAGGCGGCATCATCCGCCTGACCCTTGGCCGGAATCACGAAGGTGTCGATCCAGCCCAAGGCACCCGAAGTCGGCGCCACGAAGGTTACATCGGGGTTGTCATCGTTCAGTTTCCAACCGCCGGTGTCCCATGCCATGGCCGCCACAACCTCGCCCGAGCGGACCAGACCCATCAATTCGTCCCCGCCCGACCAGTAGGTCTTGACGTTGGGCTTGCACGCGATCAGCGCCTCCTCGACCTTGGACAGGATCTCGGTATAGGCGGCTTCGTCGGCATAGGCAGCAAAGGGGTCCATCCCCATCGAGAAGGCGAAGCCGATCAGTGTGGGGCGGCGCATCCGGTAAGACACCTTGCCTGCGACAGCGTCGCTGCACAGGTCGGTGTAATCCTTCACATCGGCAGCCTGCGCCGTGTTCAGTACCAGACCGTCAGTGCCCCAGACATGCGGCACGCCGTAAACCTCGCCGCCAACGGTGGTGTTGGTCTTGGTCGCTTCCAGCATCGACGGGATGAAGAGGCTGGCGTCGATCTTGGACAGGTCCATCGGCTTGTAGATGCCGAACTCTTCCTGCGGGCCGGCGATGCGGTCCTGGCTTGGCTGGGCCAGATCAAACCCGCCGCCACCTGTGGCGCGCAGTTTGGCGATCATTTCCTCGTTGTTGGAGGTGGTGACTTCCACGGTATGACCAGTCTCGGCCTCGAACAGCTCGATGACATTCTCGGGCGCATAACCACCCCATGTCAGCAGCCGCAGCGTTTCGGCACTGGCGGGGGCAGCCAAACCAAGGGCCAGCGCCGATGCGGTCAGTTTCAATGCAAAAGCAGAGGATTTCATGGTGTATTCCTATGTTGGAGAACGGATGTACCGAAGGCGACCAATCACACCAGTGAAACAGTTTTGCGAAAAACGGTCCGCCGTCTGTTCCTTTTTGATCATTTGATAAAATCAAGACATTCGCTTGAGGGTAAAGTCAACTTTTTCGCGCATTTTCCGCGGTTTGAATTTGGTGATCAGGCGCGTGCAGTGAAATATCGACCCTTGGTTGTGCATCTATGCGCGCGGGCTGTAAAATTTGGTGATCATCTCTCGGACGCGCCACCTTGAAATCGGGACGTCGGCGAAGTGACGCGGATACAAAGGTACAACCGATATGGTCCGGAGCGTCCATAAATGTGACGCCCACCGGTAAATGGCAGAATGGCCCTGTTGCCATGCCTGATCCCCCTTGCGGGAGAGCGTGTCGTGTTAAAGGATAGCTTACGGCCCCGGCAACTGCGCGGGGTCATCTGCAGTAAAGATAACGACAAAAAATGACAGGGGAGGCCGCGTGATGGCCGGGTTGATGACATTCGAGGCGCTGAAATCCGCCGTTGCTGCGGGCACAGTGGATACAGTTCTGGTGTGTATGGTAGACATGCAAGGCCGTTTGCAGGGCAAGCGCTTCGTGGCGCAGCACTTTGTCGACAGCGCGTGGGAGGAAACCCATTGCTGCAACTATCTGCTGGCCACCGATATCGCTATGGCCACACCGGATGGTTATGCCGCGACAAGCTGGCAGGCGGGTTATGGCGATTACATGTTGAAACCCGACCTTGGCACCATCCGCCCGATGCCTTGGCTGGAAGGCACGGTGATGGTGCTCTGCGACGTCATGGATCATCACGGCCATCAGGAAATCGCGCATTCCCCCCGCGCCATGCTCAAGCGGCAGATCGCGCGCGTTGAGGCGCTGGGCCTGACCCCGATCATGGCAACCGAGTTGGAGTTCTTTCTGTTTGCACGGTCGTTCAAGCAGATTGCCGCCTCCGGTTTTCGCGATCTGGAACCGATCAGCGACTATAACGAGGATTACAACATCCTTCAGACCAGCCGCGAGGAACATGTGATGCGCCCCTTGCGAAATCACCTCTATGCAGCCGGTATCCCCGTCGAGAATTCCAAGGGCGAGGCCGAGGCCGGGCAGGAGGAGTTGAACATCCGCTATGCCCCTGCACTGGACACCGCCGATCATCACACCATTGCGAAACACGCTGCCAAGGAAATCGCCGATCAACACGGCCATGCCGCCAGCTTCCTTCCGAAATGGCATCATGACCGTGTCGGCAGCTCCTCGCATGTGCATCAATCGTTGTGGAAGGATGGCGCGAATGCGTTTTTCGATCCTGACGCAGAATTCGGCATGTCGGCCCTCATGCGCCAATATATGGCCGGGCTGATCCGCTATGC
>NCJR01000122.1 GCA_002282555.1 Rhodobacterales bacterium 34-62-10 | reverse complement strand
GAAATGGATCGCGCGGTGATGGGCGCGACCATAGGCCATACCTGCAAGGATACGGTCAGGATCAGCGGTAAACCCGCGATAGGCAAAGAACATCGCCTCTATCCCCTGCCGAAGCTGTTCGTCCGTGAGAAACAGAAGAGATTCACCGCCCGGCGCGTCTGACATCATGCCTTCCCCCTTCGGTTCGGTATGGTAAAATTGCGAAATCCGTCACAGCCCATGTTTCCAGACTGCCCGCAATCCGTGCAGTTTAAGTCAGTCTTGTTGACATTCCAAGATGTAACTGGTAGCGAATCGCAGTTTCCGCGCAACATTATGTCCGAACCGGACATTTCAGGCGCAACATTCGCAAAGCACGCAAAGCAGGAGAGTGAGGCATGGCTGGCTATGACGACCGCGACGGCAAGATCTGGATGGATGGCAAGCTGGTGGATTGGCGCTCCGCGAATGTGCATATCCTGACGCATGCAATGCATTACGCAAGCTCGGTGTTCGAAGGTGAGCGTTGCTATAACGGCAAGATATTCAAGAGCCGTGAGCATTCGAAACGTCTGCACTATTCCGCAAGCTGTCTGGATTTCGAGATCCCCTATTCCGTGGACGAGATCGAAGCTGCAAAAAAAGCCACGCTTGAGGCAAACGGCCTGACCGATGCCTATGTTCGCCCGCTGGCATGGCGTGGCGCAGGCGAGGATATGGGCGTGTCTTCGGCGCGCAACCCGGTGCATCTGGCGATCGCGGTCTGGGGCTGGGGCAACTACTACGGCGATGCCAAGATGAAGGGCGCCAAGCTTGACATCTCGAAATGGAAGCGCCCCTCACCCGAGACGATCCCCGTCCATGCCAAGGCAGCGGGCCTTTACATGATCTGCACCACCTCCAAACACACGGCCGAAGCCAAGGGCTGCTCGGACGCGCTGTTCATGGATTACCGCGGCTATGTGGCCGAGGCGACCGGGGCCAACATCTTCTTCGTCAAGGATGGCGAAGTGCATACCCCGCTGGCGGATTGCTTCCTGAACGGCCTGACCCGCCAGACCGTGATCGGGATGCTCAAGCAAAAGGGCATCACAGTCCACGAGCGTCACATCATGCCCGAAGAGATGGAAGGGTTCCAGCAGTGCTGGCTGACCGGGACCGCCGCCGAAGTGACGCCCGTCGGCCAGATCGGAACCTATAATTTCGAAGTGGGCGCTCTGACCCGTGACATCTCGGAAAGCTATGAAAAGCTGGTTCGCAGCTGATCTTTGGACCTGATCCAAAAGCAAAGGGCCGCCACTGCGCGGCCCTTTTTCGTGTCAGTAATCGACACCGCGCTGCGCCTTGATCCCGGCCTGATAGGGATGCTTGACCTCGCGCATCTCGCTGACCATGTCAGCGTATTCGCAAATGGCCTGCGGCGCGTCACGCCCGGTCAGGATCACGCCGCAGCGCGGGTGCCGCGCCTCCAGCCCTGCGATAACGGCCTGCGCTGTCAGATAATCGTAGCGCAGGGCGATGTTGATCTCGTCCAGCACGACCAGATCGAAGTCACCACTTTCCATCATCTCACGCGCCTTGCCAAACGCGGCTTCAGCAGCGGCGACATCGCGGTCACGGTCTTGCGTGTCCCAGGTAAAACCCTCGCCCATCGTGTACCATGTCACGTCGCCCAGCTTATCGAAAAACTGCTTTTCGCCCGTCACCCAAGTGCCCTTGATGAATTGCACAACGCCCACGGAATGGCCCCAGCCCAGCGCGCGGATCACCACACCAAAGGCCGAGGATGATTTACCCTTGCCGTCGCCCGTATGCACCAGAACCAGACCCCGTTCTGGATCTCCCGCTTCCGCGATCTTGCTACGCTGCGCCTGTTGCAATGCTTTCATCTCGGCATTGTGCTTTTCTGCGTCTGACATGGCCCGCACTTTCCCTGTTTCTTCTTGCTGAAAATATCCAAATCGGCCAAGGCAGACAGCGCAGGTGTCAGCCGGGTTTCATTGCCCTTTGCAACTTGGCCATGCCCCCGATCCAGCGGTCATAGTTGTCGACCTTGGCGCGCATATACTCTGCCACAGCAGGATGGGGAAGGATCACGAAACGTTCCGTGCGAATACCCTCAACCGCCGCGTCAGCAACGGCCTCTGCGCTCAACACGCCATCGCCCAATTGCGGACCGTCGGGAATACCCTCCAGCATCGGGGTGGCCACACCCTGCGGACACAGCATGGACACACGGATACCGTCGTCACGATGTCCGATGGCAAGACTTTCGGCAAATCCGACGGCCGCGTGTTTCGTTGTGGAATAGACCGCTGAACCCACTTGCGACAACAAACCAGCCGCTGAAATCGTGTGCAGGAAATACCCACCGCCGCGCGCCTTCATCCGAGGGATCAACACGCGCGCCGCATGAACATGGGCCATCACATTGACCGCCCACGCCCGATCCCAGACAGCAGGATCAGCAAAGGCGATATTCTCGAATGTCGTGTCCATCCCGGTGGCGATACCTGCATTGGAACACATGATGTCAATTGGCCCGTGAATTGCCTCGACTTGGTCGATCAAGGCCGCGATCTGCGCCGCATCCGACACGTCGCAGACCCGCGCATCATCCACGCCAAAAGGCATCAGATCTGGCAACCGCAGATCTGCGATCACGACACAGGCAGCCCCGGCTGTTTTCAGCGCTTGCGCGAGGGCCAGACCAATGCCCTGTGCACCACCCGTGACAAGCGCGATCTTTCCATTGATGTCCATCAGATCAACCTAAGCTCTTCCCGCGCAGACCTGCAGGATCAGTGGCATCCGCACGCGGAAAAAGGTTGTCACTTGCCCTGCCCCCAATTGGGCGCCGCCAATGTCTATGAGGTTTCACAACCGGACAACGCAAGTTTCACTGTAATGATCACAAAGGGAAAGCCAAGTGCAGTGGTAGGCAATGTTTTGCATGAGCAACGCCTCGCGCTTTTTTCTCCTGCAGTAGATATCAAATCCGGCCATCGCGATTTGCGCTCAGGCCGGATCAATGTCGAAACTGCTTAGCTGGCCGCCACCATAAGCCCCTCGGCCATGAGCTGCTGATGCGCCTGATCAAGCGATTTGCGCGCGCGTTCGATCAGAATGTCGGCCTCGTCCCGGGTCATGACAAGCGGGGGGCTGATGATCATCCGGTCGCCGACATGTCGCATCACCAGATTGTTGGCAAAGCAGCGCTCTCGCACGATATAGCCGACGGTCCCGGGCTCTGACGCGAATTTGGCGCGGCTCTCCTTGTGGGGAGTCAGTGCAATGGAACCCATCATGCCCACAATCTTGGCTTCCCCGACCAACGGGTGATCCATCAGCCCGGTCCATAGCTCTTTCATGTAGGGTCCGATATCGGTGCGGACGTGGTTTATGATCCCCTCTTCCTCAATGATGTTGAGGTTCTCCAACGCAACAGCGGCGGCGACGGGATGAGCGGCGTAGGTATAACCGTGATTGAATTCGCAAGCGCCGATGACGTTTGCCACCTCGTCGCAGACAATCGAGCCACCGATGGGCTGATAACCCGAGGACAGGCCCTTGGCGATGGTCATAATATGGGGCCGTATGTTCAGTGTCTGGCTTCCGAACCAGTTGCCAGTGCGTCCGAATCCGCAGATGACTTCATCAGCGATCAACAGGATCTCATACTTGTCGCAGATCCGCTGGATCTCGGGCCAATAGGTATCTGGCGCCACGATCACACCGCCCGCGCCCTGCACGGGTTCTGCGATGAAGGCGGCAACCCTGTCTTCTCCCAGATCGTGGATAGCCTGTTCCAGTTGGCGTGCGCGTTCCAGACCAAACTCCTCAGGCGACATGTCTCCGCCCTCGGACCACCAGTTCGGCTGATCGATGTGATGAATGTCAGGGATCGGCAGGCCACCCTGCGCATGCATTCCCGACATGCCACCCAAGGATGCACCTGCCATGGTCGAACCGTGATAGGCATTCTTGCGGCTGATGATCACTTTCTTCTCGGGCTTGCCCTTTTGCGCCCAATAGGTACGCACCATGCGTATGTTGGTGTCGTTCGCTTCAGACCCTGATCCCGCGTAGAAAACGTGGTTCAGGTCACCCGGCGCCACCTCGGCAAGCTTCTGGCTCAGTGCGATGGCAGGGACATGCGTGGTCATGAAGAAGGTGTTGTAATAGGGCAGCTCCTTCATCTGGCGTGCGGCCACATTGGCCAGCCGGTCACGGCCATAACCCACGTTCACGCACCACAGGCCTGCCATTCCGTCTATGATCCGGTTGCCGTCGCTGTCAGTGATCCAGACCCCATCAGCCCGCGTGATGACACGCGCCCCCCGTTTCGCCAACGCCTCCTGCGTGGAGAAGGGATGCATGTGATGCGCGGCATCAAGGGCCTGCAACTCGTGGGTCGGCATGTGGTTGGTGATCACAGTCATGGCGGGCCTCGTTTTGGTCATTCAAGGTAGATGGTAAGGGGCCACCACAGGCGACTCCTCTTCATGCCCAAGAATATGATCAAATTTTTGAGTGTCAATCGAATCAGTGTGCAGCGGACTCGAGGTTCAGCATCTCGCGTATCTGCTCCATGCCTTGCAGCATATCCTCGCGCATGGCCCGTGCCGCACCCTCGGAATCACCTGTTCGCATGCAGTTCAGCATGTCTTTATGCTTGTCCGGCAGGTTCTGGGTCCCGATCCTTCCGATCACCACACGCAGTGATGGGCCAAAGCGCAACCACAGTCTTTCAGCCATTTCAGCCAGGATCGGCGCATCGGCCAGATCATAAAGTTTCGCATGGAACAGGTAGTTGTTCTCAAGATAGGAGCGCAGGTCACCCGCGACGATGGCCCGGTCAAGCGCCGTATCGATTGCGGTCAGATGAGCCAGATCAGACGGGGTCACGCGTTCCGTCGCACGCAACCCAAGATGCGACTCAAGCCATTGTCTCGCATAAATAATTTCTGATATGTTGGCTGCCGACAACTGCGGCACACAAACCCGTCTGTTACCTTGAAAGACCAGCGCACCTTCGGCTGTCAGGCGTCGGATCGCCTCACGCACAGGGGTCATGCCGGCGTTCAGACGATCTGCCAGACCTTGAATGGTCAGGGCCTGGCCGGGCGCGATCTCTCCGAACAGGATTTGGTCGCGCAGTTTTCGATAGATCACCTCATGCGCCGGGGGGTTCGTCGCCGTCTCCACAAGGGTGGTCATTTTTCGGGCACCGTCGTCCATTTCGCCACTTTTCCCTGCAATCTTCCAAGACAGATGCTTGCGAGTTTAACGGCATCGTGAAAACATTGCCATATTGCCTTGCGGCAGAAAACTTGATCAAAATCCGAAATGGGGACAGCAGATCCACAACTTTACCAAAGGGAGTATCCTGATGAGACAACACCTGGTGACCATGACCGCAACACTCGCGCTCATGGCAGGCGCTGCCGCGGCGCAGGAAGTGCGCGTGTACAACTGGTCCGACTACATTGACGAAGAGCTTCTTGCGAAGTTCGAAGCTGAAACCGGCCTCAAGCTGATTTATGACGTCTTCGACAGCAACGAAGTTCTTGAGACAAAGTTGCTGGCTGGCGGGTCTGGCTATGATGTGGTCGTACCAACCGGCACGTTCCTCCAGCGCCAGATCGAGGCGGGCGCATTCCAGAAGCTGGACAAATCCAAGCTCCCCAACATTGAGAACATGTGGGATGTCGTTTCGTCGCGCACAGCGCAGTATGACCCCGACAACGCCTACTCGATCAACTACATGTGGGGCACCACAGGGATCGGCGTGAACGTCGGCAAGGTGACCGAGATCCTTGGCGCAGATGCACCGATCGACAGCCTGTCGCTGATTTTTGACCCTGCGAATGCGGAAAAGCTGGCCGCCTGCGGCATCATGATGTTGGACGCACCCGCCGAGATGATCCCGGCCGCTTTGCAGTATCTGGGCGAGGATCCCAACAGCCATGATCCGGAAGTCATCGCCAAGACCGAAGCGGTCTTCATGGCGATCCGTCCGCATATCCAGAAATTCCACAGCTCGGAATACATCAACGCCCTCGCCAATGGCGACATCTGCGTGGCTCTGGGCTGGTCCGGCGACATCCTGCAAGCCCGTGACCGTGCAGCCGAAGCCAATAACGGTATCGAGATTGCCTACAATGCTGCCAAAGAAGGCGCGCAGATGTGGTTCGACCAGATGGCGATCCCTGTCGATGCACCAAACGTCGAGGGCGCGCATGCCTTCCTGAACTTCATCATGGATGCGCAGAACATGGCGGCGGCGTCGAACTACGTCTACTACGCCAATGGCAACAAAGCTTCGCAGGAGTTTCTGAACGAGGATGTGATCGGCGATCCCGCGATCTACCCCTCGGAAGAAGCGCTGAACAACCTGTTCACCACCACACCATGGGATGCAGCCGTGCAGCGTACTGTGACCCGTCTGTGGACCAAAATCAAATCGGGCACCTGAGACCCGAAACAATCGGCCCGCGCGTGTATCGCGCGGGCCTTTTTTATAACATATGACAGGGACCGGTATGGCACAAACCGTTTTCGC
>NCJR01000463.1 GCA_002282555.1 Rhodobacterales bacterium 34-62-10 | reverse complement strand
TGCACGAATTCGGGCTTGCCGCCATTCGCCGGTTTGAACCGCGCGTTCATGCGGCGGGCCTGAAAATCCCCGCAAACTGACACGCTGGAAATCTCGCGGTAGGTATCCTGACCGGGCAGCCACACCTCCAGATCATGGGTCTTGCTCGCCCCAAATCCCATGTCGCCGGTACACAGCACCACAACGCGGTAGGGCAGGCCCAGCTTTTGCAGGATCGCCTCGGCGCAGCCCGTCATGCGCTCATGTTCGGCCAGACTGTCCTCGGGCCGGGTGATGCTGACCATCTCGACCTTTTCGAACTGGTGCTGGCGCAACATGCCTGCCGTATCCTTGCCCGCTGACCCTGCCTCGGACCGAAAGCACAGCGTATGCGCGGTCATCCGGATCGGCAGTTGCGCCTCCTCCAGCACGTCGCCCGCCACCGTGTTGGTCAGCGTCACCTCGGATGTGGGGATCATCCACCAGCCATTTGTGGTGCGATAGCTGTCCTCGGCGAATTTGGGCAACTGGTTGGTGCCATACATCGCCTCGTCCTTGACCAGAACGGGGGTGATCATCTCGGTCAAACCATGCTCGGACGTATGCGTGTCCAGCATGAACTGCGCCAGCGCCCGGTGCAGCCGCGCGATAGCCCCCTTGAGGACAACAAACCGCGCCCCCGACAGTTTGGCGGCGGTGGCGAAATCCATGCCCGGCTTGACGGCGGGGATGTCGAAATGTTCCAGCGGTTTGAAATCTAGCGCGCGCGGGCTGCCCCAACGGTTGCGCTCGACATTGGCGCTCTCATCGGCCCCTTGCGGGACCTCATCGAGGGGGCTGTTGGGCAATGTCAGCAACAGATCCGTCAATTGCTGGTCCAACTCCTTGGCCTCAGCCTGCATCACAGCAACCTCGGCCTTCTTGTCGGCCACCAAAGCGCGCAGACGCTCGAACTCCGCCTCATTCCCGCTGGCCTTGGCCGCCCCCACATCCTTGGAGGCGCGGTTCTGCTCGGCCTGCGCGGTTTCGGCTGCGGTGATGCGCGCCCGGCGCGCCTCGTCCAGCGCCAACACCAGACCCGACATCGGCGCCGCCCCGCGCCGCGCAAGGGCGGCATCGAAAGCGGCGGGGTTTTCGCGGATGGCGCGGATGTCGTGCATGGCTGGCTCCGGTCTTGAATGGGCTTTGTCCCCATATGCCGCAATCGCCTGTCCGATTGAAGGGGGAATTGCCGCGCGATCCATCCCATGACCCGCAATCCCCATTGACCTTCCAAAACACCGTTTCCTGCCTTGCAAAAGGGGGCGTCGGCACATAGGTTCCCTGCCAATTCACAGGGGGCCAACCGGCCCCCTCTCGCTTCATGACAAGGACAGACCGATGGAAGCCTTTGCCCAGTTTATCCCGCTTATCCTGATTTTCGCGATCATGTATCTGCTGCTGATCCGCCCCCAGC
>NCJR01000121.1 GCA_002282555.1 Rhodobacterales bacterium 34-62-10 | reverse complement strand
AGCCGTGCAGGTAAAGCGGCAGCACCTGTTCCAGCCCCACCCCGATCAGCGCCGCAGCGCGCCCGACGGCCACGGGATAGCACAGAACGGGTATGTCCATCGCCCAGATATCAGCGGTCGTGCGCACGAAAGCCGCACCTTGCGCCGTCGTCTCCAAAAGCCGCTCGGACGATGGTGCCAGCGCGCGGGCGACCGCGTCCACATGGGCAAGTGCCGCCTCATCCACAGCGCGGTATGCCGCCGCCAACAAGATCGCATCATTGCGGCCACTACCATATTCCAGAACATCGGCCAGCCAAGCCTGAAACCCCGCCGCATCCGTGACATCGCCAGCGTCCACAGCCCATTCCAACCCGTGGGAATAGCTGAACCCACCCACCGGATAGGCGGGGGACAGCCATTGCATCAGCGTCACAAGCTGCGGAGTCGGGATCATCTCAATGCTCATGCGCGTCATGGTTATGGTGATGATGGTGGTGATCGTGGTCGTGGTCGTGGTCGTGCGCGTGCCCGTGATCATGCGCGTGATCCACCACCGGGTTCCCCTGTGCGTCGCCATGATGATGCCCGTGCGTCCGCCCAAGCCCATAAGCACCGCCTTCGGGGGTGAAGGGTTCCGTCACCTCAACCACCTCGGTCCCCAGCAGGGCCAGCATGTCGCGCATCACCTTGTCGCGCTGGATCAACAGGCGATCCGCTTCGATCTGGCAGGGGGTGTGGCGGTTGCCGATATGCCAGGCCAGCCGCACCAGATCGGCCCCGCGCACCTGCAACAGCGCCTCTGACGCCGCCTGCACCGCGATCACACGGCCATCCGACAGGATGAACCCATCGCCCTGATTGACTGAAACAGTCTGCGCCAGATCGATCAAGAAGGGCACACCCGTCACTGTCTCCAACCGTTTGCGCCGCAGGAAACGCGCGTCATAGGTCAGGCGGCAATGATCATCCGGCGCAGGCAGTTCAGCCGCACGGGTCAGATGATGGCTATGGGGCAGGGACATCGGATCGGCCTTTCGGGATCAATACAGGAAATAGCGCTGCGCCATCGGCAACACCGTCGCAGGCTCGCAAGTCAGCAATTCGCCGTCTGCGCGCACCTCATAGGTTTCGGGGTTCACGTCGATATGCGGCGTGGCCGTGTTCAGCTTCAGATCCGCCTTGCCGATGGCCCGCGTGTTTTCCACCGCCAAGGTCTGTTTCGCCAGTCCCAGCTTGCCGCGTATCCCGTCCGCCTGCGCCGCCTCGGACACGAAGGTCACCGCCGTATGTTCCAGCGCGCGACCGTAAGCCCCGAACATGGACCGCGAATAGACCGGCTGCGGCGTCGGGATCGAGGCATTGGGATCGCCCATCTGCGCCAGCACGATACTGCCCGCCATCAAAACCATCTCAGGCTTCACGCCGAAAAAGGCCGGGTTCCACAGCACCAGATCGGCACGCTTGCCCACCTCGATACTGCCGATATGGGCGGATATGCCATGCGCGATGGCCGGGTTGATCGTGTATTTCGCGATATAGCGGCGCACGCGGAAATTGTCATTCTCGCCTGTTTCCTCTGGCAGGCGCCCGCGCTGCTTGCGCATCTTGTCGGCGGTCTGCCATGTGCGGATCAGCACCTCGCCTACGCGTCCCATCGCCTGACTGTCGCTGGCGATGATCGAAAAGGCCCCCATGTCATGCAGGATATCCTCGGCGGCTATCGTCTCGCGCCGGATACGGCTTTCGGCAAAGGCCACGTCCTCGGGGATGGATTTGTCCAGATGATGACAGACCATCAGCATGTCCAGATGTTCATCCACCGTATTGACGGTGAAAGGCCGCGTCGGGTTGGTGGATGAGGGCAGGACATTCGGCAGCCCGCAAATCTTGATGATATCAGGCGCATGACCGCCCCCCGCGCCCTCGGTATGGAAGGCATGGATCGTGCGCCCCTTCAGCGCGGCCACGGTGTGTTCAACAAAGCCACTCTCGTTCAGCGTGTCCGTGTGGATCATCACCTGCACGTCCATAGCATCTGCCACTGACAGGCAGCAATCGATCGAGGCGGGGGTGGTCCCCCAATCCTCGTGCAGTTTCAGGGCACAGGCCCCGGCCAATACCTGTTCTTCCAACGCGGCGGGCAGCGAGGCGTTGCCCTTGCCCGCAAAGGCCAAGTTCATCGGAAAGGCATCCGCCGCCTGCAGCATCCGCCCGATATGCCAAGGGCCGGGCGTGCAGGTCGTGGCCAGCGTGCCATGCGCGGGACCAGTGCCGCCGCCCAGCATCGTGGTCACGCCAGAATGCAGCGCATCCTCCATCTGCTGCGGGCAGATGTAATGGATGTGGCTGTCAAACCCGCCCGCCGTCAGGATGCGCCCCTCGCCCGCGATCACCTCGGTCCCCGGTCCGACGATGATCGTCACGCCCGGTTGCGTGTCGGGGTTGCCCGCCTTGCCGATGGCATGGATGCGCCCGTCTTTCAGACCGACATCGGCCTTGTAGATGCCGGTCCAGTCCACGATCAGCGCATTGGTGATGACCGTATCCACGGCCCCGCCTGCGCGCGTCACCTGAGACTGGCCCATCCCGTCGCGGATCACCTTGCCGCCGCCAAACTTGACCTCCTCGCCATAGGTGGTCAGGTCGCGCTCGACCTCGATGATCAGATCGGTGTCGGCCAACCGCAGCCTGTCGCCTGTGGTCGGGCCATACATCGCGGCATAGTCGGGGCGGGAAATCTTGACGGGCATCGGAACGATCCTTTGACGAAAACGAGAAATACGACGGCCTAAAGCGGCCCCATCACCACCTGATTGAAACCCTGCACAATCCGGTCCCCGGCATAGGGGATCAACTGCACCTCGCGCCGCTGACCGGGTTCAAACCGCACGGCGGTGCCTGCGGCAATGTCCAGCCGCATGCCATGCGCGGCCACGCGGTCAAACGCCAGTGCCGGGTTCGTCTCGGCAAAATGGTAGTGACTGCCCACCTGCACCGGTCGGTCACCCGTATTGGCAACCATCAGCGTGATCGCCTCGCGCCCGGCGTTCAGGGTCAGGTCACCGGATGCGGGAAACAGCTCGCCGGGGATCATCTGCGCCGCCATGCCAGATAGGCTGCAGCCCCCACGACAGCCGAGGCCAGTATGATCATCGACCACGCCGGATGATCGGCATGCGGATGCAGATGCATCCCGTCATGGGCCAGAAGTGGCGTGGCCCAAAGGGTCGTGGCGATCAGGATCGTTCTTTTCATACTGCAGGCTCCTTATAAAAAATCAGCGGATCGGGTTGTGGACGGTCACCAGCTTGGTGCCATCGGGAAAGGTCGCCTCGACCTGAACCTCGTGGATCATCTCGGGCACCCCCTCCATGCAGTCGGCGCGGGTGATCACCTGCGCGCCCGCCTGCATCATGTCGGCCACGGACCGGCCATCGCGCGCGCCTTCAACCACCGTGTCGGTGATCAGGGCAATCGCCTCGGGATGGTTCAGCTTGACGCCGCGCGCCAGACGTTTGCGCGCAACCTCGGCGGCCATGGCAATCAACAACTTGTCTTTCTCTCGGGGGGTCAGGTTCATCTCAGATCATCCATGTGCGGGGCAGGGGGCCGTCATTCAGCTGCGCCAGAACCGGCAGCAGGGTCCGGCGCAGGTCATAGCTATCGGGTGCGGTCAAACGCAGGAACAACAGACCCGGCCGGATCAACGAAGCACCTGCGGTCGCGGGAAGCGACGGGCGCAGCCTTGCCAGATGCGCGGCAGCGTCCGGGCTGTCCGGGGCCGTTGCGATCAGAACGCTGGCCATGGCCACGGCTCCGCCGCCGGTCGCGCGCCGGGCCAGATGCGCCGCGGCGTCACCGTTCAGACGCATCCGGTCGATGAACAGCGGCGCGCCATCGCGCCACAGCTCGATCCGGTCGGACAGGCGCAGGTGAGTCACGCTTTCGCCCATCGCCGTGCGCCCGAAAACCAAGGTTTCAACCACAAGGCACCGCGCGGTTCCCAAAAGCTCGATCCGCAACCTGCGATCCAGCACCGATCGGTCATAAAGAATGGTTTCCTGCGGCAACCAGTCCAGCCGCCCCCCATCCTCGACCCGGATCAAGGTGTCCACCCTGCCAGCCGTATCCCCTGTGGCGCGGTAGATCCGCTCGGCGGCCTGCGTGGTCAGGGTCAGTCGGCTGTTGCAGCCCACCTGCGCCTTGATCCTGAGGTCGTCACCCCCCGTGATCCCGCCCGAAGTGTTGATCAAAACGCCAGACAGCCGGTCCGCCGCGCTACGAGGGAAGAGGGCCTTGAGACAACCGGAATGGCGCAGATCACCAAGAACCGAAGCCCCGCTTGGGCGCAGCGACTTGGACGCCAGCCACAGCGTCCCAAGGGCGCGCTGCGGTCTGGTCCGCGTCTCGACCGCGCTGTTCTGTGCTGCATCCAGAATGGCTGTTTCCCCCGGCAACCGCGTCTTGCGCACGTCCCGCCAAAGGGCGCGCAAGGCCCACCATGCAGTTGACCCGTGCCGGGTTTCCATCTGCCACAGGCTGTGCAGCCGCATCGACACAAGGTTTTGCTTAAATTTCACGCAATATGATCGAAAAGCAGGCGACCACTGTTTCGACCTTTCCGCGCCCCGGGTCATCGGTTGACCACGTCACAACGCGCCGACCTCGCCCGCGATTGCGATGTTTCATGCCCAGATTGTTGTTTCGCTCTTGACGGGCCAAGCGCGCTTTCGTAAAGCCCGACACGCTTCGGCGGAGTAGCTCAGTTGGTTAGAGCAGCGGAATCATAATCCGCGTGTCGGGGGTTCGAGTCCCTCCTCCGCTACCAAGCCTTTCCCAGATAGATGTGTTGCGTGGTCCGTGCGGTGACGCATGGGATTGAACTTGGATCGTCTGTCCCCCTGCAGGAACGAAACCCAAGCAAGAGACGCTCCGCGGCTGTCTGTCGATGATGCCGGTCCTATGGCGATGACCGCGCAGCGCGATGATCGGGGTCCATATCCGGGGCAAAAGGCCTGCCATGCGCGTGCCCGCAAAAACGTGACCCAAGGTCACGGGAGAATGGCTTGATCGAAAACCAAAGCCCGCGCAACCTGACCAAGGAGGCGTTCCATATCGGAATGTACAGCAGAGGACCCGGCCTGGTGCCGGACCTTTTAGGGAGGAAAGAAGCCTATGTCAGAAACCTATGACTTCATCATCGTCGGTGGTGGTTCGGCGGGCGCGGTCATTGCCGCAAGGCTGAGCGATGACCCGGCCATCCGTGTGGCTCTGCTCGAGGCCGGCGGCAAGCCCCCGGCGCATGAAATGATGCCCGCCGCCGTGGGAAGTCTGCAACTGGATCCGTCGGTGGACTGGATGTACACGGCCGATCCGGGCAATGCCGGTCTGGGTCTGGTGGGAAATGTGATGCCCGTACCGCGCGGCAAGATGCTGGGGGGCTCGTCCGGGTTGAACTACATGGCCTATGTCCGGGGTCATCCGGGTGATTTCAACGCCTGGGCCGAAGGCGGCGCGACGGGCTGGAGCTATGATGAAGTCCTGCCCTATTTCATCAAAAGCGAAGACCTCACCCCCAGCAACGAGATTGTTGTGGATCGCGGTGCCCATGGCACGGGTGGTCCTCTGGGTGTATCGGTCCGCTCGCCCGTCATTCCGGCAGCGCGCGATTTCGTCAAGGCCGCAGGTGTGGCAGGCATCCCGACCGGTGATTACAACGGGCGCGACCGGGGCGGGCCATCCGGCGTGGCCTCGCTGTTCCAGACCACGACCCGGGCCGGGATGCGCTCCAGCACCTACCGCGCCTTTCTGCAAGGGGATACCGAAGACCGCGCCAATCTGACCATCATCACCCATGCCCATGTGACACGGGTCCTGCTGTCGGATGGCTCGGACGATCTGCGCGCGACCGGCATCGAATACAAGGATGCCGACGGCAAGCTGCACCAGATCCGCGCCGCGCGCGAAGTGATCCTGAGTGCAGGCGCCGTGGGGTCGCCACAGATCCTGATGCTGTCGGGCATCGGCCCGCGCCGAGAGATCGAGGCGGTCGATCTGGAATGCCGTCACGAACTGCCCGCCGTGGGCAAGAACCTGAAGGACCATCTGCATTGCGCGCTCTTTTTCCCGGCACCCGGTATCGGTGTTCCGATTGCCGAAGTGGGCGTATCGGCCGGGCCGGATGCCCTGCGCGCGCCCGCTGGTCCCTTGCCAGCGGACCCCGCCGATGATGTGAACCTGCCCCCCGAACTGGCCGGATTGAAGGCCGAGGCCGAGCGGCGGCTGGGCCAATGGGTGGAAACCGGCGAAAGCCTTGTCTCGTCATCGCTCTATGATGCGGTGGCCTTCTTCTCGACGGGTCTGGGCGATCATCACAGCCATGATGCGCAGATTGGCTATGTGCCCTGCGGCTATGATGCCGGTCTGCTGGGGGATCGCCTCAGGATCGATCTCAAGACCTTTTTCGAGGATGCGGACAAGACCCTCGCCCCCGATCAGGAAAACATGATCCTTCTGGCCAACCCGGTCCTGCCCCACAGCAAGGGGGAAATCGTACTGGCCAGTGCCGATCCCGGTGATGCACCGATCATCCGCATGAACT
>NCJR01000120.1 GCA_002282555.1 Rhodobacterales bacterium 34-62-10 | reverse complement strand
CGGCCGCCTGATGGCCGGGCTTGACGCGCAATTGTCCGGCATGGGTGTGGCCTTCGGGTCGTCCCTGCTGGGTCTGGCCGGATCGCTTGTGGTGGGCCTGCTGGAACTCTTTGCGGGTCATGGCCAGAACCGCTTCTACCGCGAATTGGAAGAATGGCTCAGCACCATCACCCGTGTCGGCTTTTCCTCGGGCGATGGCGAAGGGGCGACGGATCAGGCGTTTCTGGCACAGGTGGCCAATGGCATGGCCGACCAGATGGAAGCCGTGCAGCGCCTGCTGGATCAGGCCGAGGTGGGGCGCTATGAGACGCAGGCGCGGCTGGAACAGTTGGGCCAAGCGGTGGCCGGTCTGAACGACACGCTCAGCGCCGGTGGCGGGCAGCAGGGCGCATTGACAGCGGCGCTGCTGCGTCTGGCCGAAGGGCAGGAACGTCTGGCCGAGGCATTGTCGACACAGGAGCGCGGCGATGGGCTGGATGCCGAAAGCCGGATGCGCCTGCGGTCGATGGATGTGCAACTGCTACGCATCCTCGAGGAAATCAGCGCAGGCCGTCAGGATACGATGGCCGAATTGCGCACCGATCTGGCCGCGCTGACCCGCGCGATCGAACAATCGCGCCCCCGTCCCACGACGCCGCGCCCGCTGGGTGCCGCATTGGGTGGCAAAGGCGAGGGGGGCTGATCCATGGCCTTGTCGCGGCGCGGCGGACAACGGTCCCAGTCCGAGATCTGGCCGGGTTTCGTGGATGCGATGACCGGGCTTCTGCTGGTGCTGATGTTCGTGCTGACCATCTTCATGGTGGTGCAGTTCGTGTTGCGCGAAACCATCACCGGGCAGGCGTCCGAACTTGACATCCTGGGGGCAGAGGTGGCGGCGCTGGCGCAGGCGCTGGGTCTGGAACAACGCCGCAGCGCCGATCTGACCACGCGACTGGGCGAGCTGGACGCGACGCTTGGCGACGCACAGGCGCAGATTTCCCAGCAGGAGGCGCTGATCCAGTCGCTGCGCGGCGAACGCGATGCGGGGCTGGCCGCCCTTGCCGAGGCGCAGACGCGGATCACCAGTTTCGAGGCGCAGGTGGCCGCACTTCTGTCCGAGCGTGACACGGCGCTTGGCACCGTGGCAGAACTCGAGGCCGAGCAGGGGCGGCTCTTGTCCGAGCAGGAGGCGCTCAACCTTGCACTTGCGCAGGCGCGCTCCGAAATCGACGCCGGCGCCGAGGCCGCGCGTCTGGCCGCCGCCCGGCGCGAGGCGCTGGAGGCGCTGATCGCCGATCTGCGCACCGAAGCTGCGGCACTGGGGGGGCAGGTCACCGAGCTTCAGACGCAACTCTCCGAGGAGGAGGCCGCGCGTCTGGCCGAAGCCGCCGCCGCCGAAGCCCTGCGCGCGCGGTTGCAGAATGCGGATACAGAGCTGACCGCGATGACGCTGGCGCTGGAAGAACAGCGCGCCCGCGCCGCGGAAACCCTGACCCTGCTCGCCGCAGCCGAGGCCGCGCGTGACGATCTGCAAGCCCAGCTTGGCGCCCAGATGAGCGAGGCCGAGCGGGAGGCCGCACTTCTGGCCCAGGCCCAACGCCTGCTGGCCGAAGAGCAGGACAAATCCACCCAGGCGCAGCAGGCGCAGGCCCTGCTCAATCAACAGGTCGCAGCCCTGCGCAATCAGTTGGGCCAGTTGCAGGCGCTTCTGGACGACAGCAAGGAACGCGAATCCGCAGCCTCCATTCAGGTGCAATCGCTGGGCTCCGACCTGAACGCGGCGCTGGCACGGGCGGCTGCCGAAGAACGCCGGCGCCGTCAGCTTGAGGAGGCCGAGCGCCAGCGCCTTGAGGCCGAAGCCCAGGATCTGCAGAAATACCGCTCCGAATTCTTTGGCCGTTTGCGTGATCTTCTGGGCAATCAGCCCGGTGTGCAGGTGGTGGGCGACCGTTTCGTCTTTGCCTCCGAAGTGCTGTTCCCACCCGGCAGCGCCAACCTGTCTGATGCCGGGCAGGGCGAGGTGGCCAAGGTCGCCTCGATCCTGCAAACGGTGGCCGACGAGATTCCGGAAGGGATCGACTGGGTGATTCAGGTCAATGGCCATACCGATAACGTGCCGCTGTCGGGGCAGGGCGAATTCGCCGATAACTGGGAACTGTCACAGGCCCGCGCCCTGTCGGTGGTGCGCTATATGTCGGGCAGCTTGGGTATCCCGCCCGACCGCCTCAGCGCCAATGGCTTTGGCGAATACAACCCGGTCAATCCCGCCGATACCGAAGAAGCCCGCGCCCAGAACCGCCGGATCGAGCTGAAATTCACCGAGAAGTAATCACTCCACGCGCATGTCGAGCTGGCGCGTGCTGATCGCCTGATCCGCGCGCATCAGGGTCACAGTCCCGCGATAGGCGCCAGTTGGCCAGCCGCCCTGCGGCATCCTGCGCCCTGCGGCACGGAAGAACTGCGCCTGATTTTTCTCCAATACCTCCCGGTGATCGGTGATCGTGCCACCCGGCCCGGTGATGGTGATCTGTAACGCATCGCCCTGCCGCCCGCCAAAGGCATAGCCCCAGAACACCAGCGCCGCCGCATCGCGGCTGATCATCTCCACCGCGGCGGTGCCCGCCTTGATCGCGGCATAATCCGGGATCGCGGTGGCAAAGCCTGCCGCCAGCAGCGCGCCCGGTTCATAGACAAGCGGCGCCGTCCACAGCGTCACAGGGTCAGGCGCGCCGCAGGTGATCTGCCCGTCGGGATCAAACGGATCGACCGCCTGCCCGTCGCGGCGCAGCGACAGATGGACATGGGGAAATTCAGTGTTGCCCGACAGTCCCACCAGCCCCAGCCTGTCACCCGCCGCAACCTGTTGCCCCTCACGCACCGCGACAGAGCCTTGTTTCAAATGGCAATATTGCGTCTGCCAGCCGTCCTGATGCTGGATCACCACGCCGTTGCCGCAGTCGCGCCCTTCGATCTGGGCGGCGGTTTCCGGCGTCAGCCCGGTGTCGGGCATCCCGTCGCGCAGGGCCGTGACCCTGCCGGGGGCCGCAGCGATCACGGCCACCCCCGCCTGCATCGCGGCCAGCGTGGGCAGGGCGAAATCCGTGCCGCTATGGGTGTCATAACTCAACCCGTTGCAGGTGAAATCCGATGCATCCGCGCCGGGGTCGTGATCCATGTATTGCTGGATGAAACAGTCCTGCCCCAGCGTGCAGTCGATGGGCGGCACCAAAGAAAAAACCTCCGCGCTGGCGGGCAGCGCGAAGGTCATCCATGTCAGCAGCAGGGCTGCCCGCATCAGTCAGCGGTCAGCAGCGGCGGCTTGTTGCCGGACAGACGCGCCTGTTCCGGCCCAACCACTTGCAGATCGATCTCGCCGTTCTTCAACCCGACGCGGACCAGACCGCCCTTGGTCAGCTTGCCGAACAGCAGTTCTTCCGCCAGCGGCTTCTTGATGTGTTCCTGAATGACACGGCCCAAGGGACGTGCCCCCATCTTCTCGTCATAGCCCTTGTCAGCCAGCCATTCGGCGGCAGCGCGGCTCAGTTCGATATGGACGTTGCGGTCCATCAGCTGCGCTTCCAGTTGCAGCACGAACTTTTCGACGACCTGCATGATCACCTCTTTCGGCAGCGACCCGAAACTGATCACCGCGTCCAGACGGTTGCGGAATTCGGGCGTAAAGGTCCGCTCGATTGCCGCCGTATCCTCTCCGGTGCGCTTGTCACGACCGAAACCGATCGCGGCCTTGGCCATGTCGGACGCGCCCGCGTTCGAGGTCATGATCAGGATCACATTGCGGAAATCCACCTTGCGCCCGTTATGGTCGGTCAGCGTGCCGTGATCCATCACCTGCAACAGGATGTTGAACACGTCCGGATGCGCCTTCTCGATCTCGTCCAGCAACAGCACGCAATGCGGATGCTGGTCGACACCGTCCGTCAGAAGCCCGCCCTGATCGAACCCGACATAGCCCGGAGGGGCCCCGATCAGGCGCGACACCGCGTGTTTCTCCATATATTCGGACATATCGAACCGCAGCAGTTCCACACCCAGCGTATCGGCCAGCTGTTTCGCCACCTCGGTCTTGCCGACACCCGTGGGGCCGGCGAACAGATAGTTGCCGATGGGCTTTTCGGGTTCACGCAGACCGGCGCGGGCCAGTTTGATCGCACTCGACAGCGCCACGATCGCCGCGTCCTGCCCGAACACCACCCGCTTGAGGGTCTTTTCCAGATCCTTCAGCACCTCGGCATCGTCCTTGGACACGTTCTTTGGCGGGATGCGGGCGATCTTGGCCACCACAGCCTCGATCTCCTTGGCACCAATCGTCTTGCGACGCTTGGATTCCGCCACCAGATGCTGCGCGGCACCCGCCTCGTCGATCACGTCAATCGCCTTGTCGGGCAGCTTGCGGTCATTGATATAGCGCGCGCTCAACTCCACCGCCGATTTGATCGCATCAGCCGTGTAACGGACCGAGTGATGCTCCTCGAAATAGGGCTTCAAGCCTTGCAGGATCTTGACGGTATCATCCACGGTCGGCTCGTTCACGTCGATCTTCTGGAAGCGCCGCGACAGCGCGCGGTCCTTCTCGAAATGCTGGCGGAACTCCTTGTAGGTGGTCGATCCCATGCAACGCAGCTTGCCGCCCTGCAACGCAGGTTTCAGCAGGTTCGATGCATCCATCGCCCCGCCTGACGTGGCGCCCGCACCGATCACGGTGTGGATCTCGTCGATGAACAAAACCGCATCGGGATGCGCTTCAAGCTCATTGACCACGGCCTTCAAGCGCTCCTCGAAATCACCGCGATAGCGGGTGCCGGCCAGCAGCGCGCCCATATCAAGGCTGAAAATCGTGGTTTTCGACAGCACCTCGGGCGTTTCGCCCTTCACGATCTTGCGCGCCAGACCTTCGGCGATGGCGGTCTTGCCCACGCCGGGATCACCCACCAGCAGCGGGTTGTTCTTGCGGCGGCGGCACAGCACCTGAATGCACCGCTCCACTTCTGAGGCGCGGCCGATCAGCGGATCGACATCACCCTTGAACGCCTTGGCGTTCAGGTCCACGCAATATTTACCCAGCGCGGATTCCTTCTGATCGGTCGCCTCGGATGACGTGCTGGTATTGCTCGTCTCCTCTGCCTCGGACGCACCGGTCACGGGCCGCGCCTCGCCATAAGCGGGGTCCTTGGCCACACCATGGGCGATGAAATTGACCGCATCATACCGCGTCATCTCCTGCTCCTGCAGGAAATAGGCGGCGTTGCTTTCGCGCTCGGCAAAGATCGCGACAAGGACATTGGCCCCCGTCACCTCAGTCCGGCCCGAGGATTGCACATGGATCGCCGCGCGCTGGATCACGCGCTGGAACGCCGCCGTGGGCACCGCTTCCGAGCCATCGATATCCGTCACAAGGTTGGACAGATCATCGTCGATGAACTCCACCAGCGTGTTGCGCAGGTCGTCGGTATCGACCGAACAGGCCTTCATCACGCGGTTTGCATCGGGTTCGTCGATCAACGCGAGAAGAAGGTGCTCGAGCGTTGCGAATTCATGTTTGCGCGCGTTGGCCAGTGCCAGCGCCGCGTGGATTGCCTGTTCGAGCGTGGTCGAGAATGAAGGCACGGCTGTGCTCCTCTTGTATCTGGGTCTGTCGCGGATCGTCGCGCGCCAAACGTGGCCTCATAGTGTTAAAGTGTGGTCTATATCCTGCGGTCTTCAAGTTTTTTCTTGTGTGCGCCGGTCACATTTTGTTCGTCCTGGTTCCGAAGCGTGAGGTTTCAGCATCAGAAGCTGTCCTTGCGGCGGCGAATCTCGGTGAAAACCGCGATGGGGTCTGCCCCGGACAGGCCAAGATTGGCCTGTATTTCAGGGCTGTCACTACGCAAAAACGGGTTTGTGGCGCGCTCGGTGGACAGCAGGGATGGCACGGTGGGGCGGCCCTGCGCACGCGCGGTTTCGATCTTTTCTATCCGAGAGATAAGCGCCGCATTTCCCGGTTCAATGGTCAGTGCGAATTTTGCGTTCGCGGCGGTGTATTCATGGCCCGAACAGACCAGCGTTTCCCCCGGCAGCGCGGACAGTTTGGCAAGGCTCGCATGCATCTGCGCGGGTGTGCCCTCGAACAGCCGCCCGCAGCCCATCGCCATCAGGCTGTCGGCGGTAAAGACCACGGAACTGGCCGGGAAATGGAACGCGATATGGCCCACGGTATGCCCGGACACATCGATCACCTGCCCCTCGTCACGGCCAATCACGATCCGGTCGCCCTCGGCCACGGCCACATCCAGCGGCGGCAAGCGATGCGCATCGGCAGCGGCCCCGATCACGGTGGCGGGGTGGTCGGCCAGCAGCTCTGCAAGACCCTGCACATGGTCCGGGTGGTGATGCGTCAGCAGCACATGGGACAGCCGCCAGCCGCGTTGCGCCAGCGCTGCGGCAATGGGGGCCGCCTCGGGGACGTCGATCACGGCGGTCTGGCCTGTATCGCGGTCATGGGCCAGAAATGCGTAATTGTCCTTGAGGCAGGGAATGGTCACGATCTCAAGGGGCATGGCGTTTCATCTTTTGCTTGTTAAAGTGGCCCTACAGAGTGGCCCTACAGAG
>NCJR01000462.1 GCA_002282555.1 Rhodobacterales bacterium 34-62-10 | reverse complement strand
GCCCTGTCGGTGATCGACTTTGTCGGCCAGCAGACACGCGATGACCGGATGGTGCGCAACTTCGGGGTCGCCCATATGCTGGCGGTCGCCTACAGCGCCTCGATCGGCGGTGTCGGCACCCTGATCGGCTCGCCACCCAATGCGATGCTGGCCAGTTTCGTGCAACAGACCTATGGGATCGAGGTCAGCTTCGCCCGCTGGATGATGATCGGTCTTCCGGTCGTTGTCGTGATGCTGCCGCTGACGTGGTTGCTGCTGACGCGTCTGCTGTTTCCGGCCCATACGATCAAGGTGGGCGATGCGGGCGCGCTTGTGCGGGCCGAGATCGCGGCGATAGGGTCGATGGGGCGCGGCGAACGTTTGGTGGCCGTTGTTTTCGGCGGGGCCGCCTTGGGCTGGATGCTGCGCGAGCCGCTGGCCAGATTGACGGGCTTGCCGCTGGACGATGCGATGATCGCGCTCACGGCGGCGCTGATCCTGTTCGCAGTGCCCCTGTCTCGTGGCACAGGGCGCTATGCGCTGGACTGGGCGGCCACGCGGGATCTGCCCTGGGGAATCCTGTTGCTTTTCGGTGGAGGGATGGCATTGGCGAGCGGCTTTTCCACCTCGGGTCTGGCGCGGGTCATCGGCGAGAGCGTGGCCGGGATCGACATTCCCACGGTCTTTCTGGTTCTCGCGGTGCTGACTGCCATGGTCTATCTGACCGAGATTACGTCCAACACAGCCTCAACCGCCACCTTCCTGCCCATTCTGGGCGCCGTCGCCGTGGGGCTTGAACTGGACGTGCTTACCCTGACCGTGCCGGTCGCCCTTGGCGCCTCCATGGCCTTCATGATGCCCGTGGCAACACCGCCCAATGCCATCGTCTTCGCATATGACAGGATGCGCCTGTCCGACATGGTGCGAGCAGGTTTTCTGATGAACGTCATCGCCATTGCCGTGGCCTTGGCCGTTCTGGTTCTGTTGGGGCCAGTGGTGCTCGGCATTGCGTTGTGACGCAGTAAGCAGGACGCTGTGGCTCAAGCCAGACAGGTAACCATTGTCCGGGGTGGCACAGGGCTCAGGAGACCGCAGCGCTGTCCGGCAAAGCCAGCACCGCATCGAACAGGCCATTCTTGAAGGAAAAATCTGATGCGTATTGCGCCTGGAGACCCTGAGAGTTCGCTCAAACCCAAGGATGCGCGTTGATCCTTCGGGATCACCGCACCTGGATCGCGTTCAAATACTGGATCAGGGCGGTCACTTGCTCTGGCTCAAGCACGAATTCCGGCATCTCGTGGCTGACCATGATCCCTTCGGCCAGTGCTTCTTCAAGATGTTCGATGGGATAAAGCCGCCCCAGAAAGCGGAACGGAATTGCCCGCGGATTCGGGCTTGCATCTTCCTGGGTCACCGCATGGCAACTGGCGCAGTTTTGCCTGACAAGGGCTTCCCCGTCCGCAACAGGATC
>NCJR01000461.1 GCA_002282555.1 Rhodobacterales bacterium 34-62-10 | reverse complement strand
GAGGTACGGTCGCTATAGCCAGCGAACGCATAAAGTTGCGAAGAATCACCAACAGGCATCTTAAAATTTGCAAAGAGTGCTTTATTTTCAAACGACGCGTCACCCACATGGTGATTCAGCCGATTAAAGGTTTCTTCACGCGGGTCTAACTCACCATCAATCAGCGGATACTGTTGACGCGGATCTAAACCAGCACGATTGGTTTTATTTTTGTGGTGATATTCGGCAGCAAGCGTTAACGAGCCTGCGTCACCAATTAAAAATCCGGTATTCCCGTGTACTTTGTATTGTTCACCATCTCCTTCATAAGTTTGACCGCCATTGGCAGTAATAGAGCCGCCCTCGCTTTGGTCTTTCAGAACGATATTAATGACACCTGCGATAGCATCAGACCCATACAAAGCCGCGGCGCCGTCTCGTAATACTTCAATTCGCTTAATTGCCGAAATAGGAATCGCATTTAAATCAACGTTCGAGCTTCCACGACCAGTGGTACCATTTAGGTGAACCAAGGCGCTACTATGACGACGTTTACCATTAATTAAAACAAGCGTGTGATCAGGAGATAAACCACGTAATGATGCCGGCCGTACAGCATCGGAGCCGTCTGTGATTGATGAACTTGGGAAGTTAAAACTTGGTACCGCATATTGGAGTGCGCGAGCAGTTTCTGTAATACCGCTAGCCGCAAGATCGTCTCCAGAAATGATATCAACAGGAGCGGAACCATCAGTAGCGGTTCGATAAGAGAGCCGTGAACCGACCACTTGTATCCGTTCCGCAGCTTCTGCTTCTGTATTATCTTGTGCAACGGCAGTATTTGCACTGATATACAATGCTGGGCTTAACGCCGCCAATATCGCTAATCTCACATTAGAATTTGTCATGTTGATGTCCTCTACTTCTATTATTTGTAATTAATATCATAGTCGACTTTGTAACTTATTAATTACACCGATTTGTTCTGATATAGATCAGAATGTTCCGAAGAGATAAAGATAGGAGCGATATTTGCTGTTGGTCGAGGCGCGCCCGGGGCAAACTGCAGAGCAGATTGTTCGAAGTCTGGGCAGGCTTGAGCAGCGTGCCTTTGTGGTGCGTGAAGGTGTCCACGCAGGTCGTGGCGCCGGATCCGGAGGTCGTAACCCTTGCTGGGGAGGCCGTGATCGACACCTCGATCTTCGCGGCACTCGACAATGCCGGCATCCCCGCCCGATTTGCCGTGGACCTTGCGCAAATGCTGGGTGGAACCGTGGATTTCCGCCGTGAGATGGCTGGAGGCGAGACACTAAGGCTTCTCTGGCGCGAGACGCGCGTCGGCGATGACAAGATCGGACAGCCGGACCTCGCCTTCGCCGCACTGGAAATCGGCGATTCGCTTTACGAGATCGTTTGGCCGGACGACGGCAGCGGTCAGGCGACGATCTACGTCGATGGCGAGGTGCTGCGC
>NCJR01000460.1 GCA_002282555.1 Rhodobacterales bacterium 34-62-10 | reverse complement strand
GCGCATGTGGCGGGCAAAGCCAAGCCACGCGGGTGATCCTGCGGGATAAGGTTCTTGCCAAAGGGGGCACGGGGCGGTATGACCCGCGCGTCCGGGACTGCGTTTGAGTCTGTCGGACCTGATGGCTTTGGTTCAGGTTGCCTTCTTCGGCGCCACGCGTGAACCGGGACACAGCACCAAGGAACGACGACCTGACCTCTGGCGGGCGCACCGATTTTCGGATGGCGGACCCGGTTGAAGACCAAGAGCTCTGAGGACGTGGCAAACTTTGCGGGACAAACCGCAAGCAGATAGGAGACATGCGATGAACCTGATCGCACAGATCGAGGCGGAACAGATTGCCGCCCTCGGGAAGGAGATTCCCGATTTCAAGGCCGGCGATACCATTCGCGTCGGTTACAAAGTGACCGAAGGCACCCGCAGCCGCGTGCAGAACTATGAAGGCGTCTGCATCAGCCGGAAGAACGGCAAGGGCATCGCCGGGTCGTTCACGGTCCGCAAGATTTCGTTCGGCGAAGGCGTGGAGCGTGTGTTCCCGCTGTATTCGACCAATATCGACAGCATCACCGTTGTGCGTCGTGGTCGTGTGCGTCGTGCCAAGCTGTATTACCTGCGCGCGCGTCGCGGCAAATCCGCCCGTATCGCAGAAGTCGCCAACTACAAGCCCGGTTCGGGCGCTGAAGCATAAGGATCGGCACGATGAAAAAAGACATCCACCCCGATTATCACATGATCACCGTCAAGATGACCGACGGGACCACGTTCCAGATGCATTCGACATGGGGCAAGGAAGGCGACACGCTGTCGCTGGATATCGACCCCACGGTGCACCCGGCCTGGACCGGTGGGTCCTCGCGTCTGATGGATGCGGGCGGTCGTGTATCGAAGTTCAAGAACAAATACGCCGGTCTGGGTTTCTGATCCAGGACTGTGCCGAACATGGAAAACGCCGCCCCACGGGGCGGCGTTTTTCGTTGGCGAACGCGCTTCAGGTCGGGTCAGCGGCGGTAATTGGCGTTGAGAAGGGGTGCGACGCGGCGGGCCAGCGGTTTGAGCACGGCCCGCGCGCCGGGAAAGCGGCTGATGATCCGCCCGTAGAGCATGCGCAGGCCGCGATCGGTGCGCGCGTTCAGGGTTTCGGCACCCTGATCGAGTTGCGCCAGTTGGTCCAGCACGTGATGCGAGGACAGGCGGGCGGCGAAAAGCTGAAGCTTGTATTCCAGCCTTGCATAGTTGCGCGCGGCCAGTTCGGGGGACATCACGGACAGGGTCCTGTGGCCGCTGCCCTGCACCACATAGCCGATCAGCCGTTCCTGCACATGGGCCAGACCGCCATCGACGTGGTTGGGTTCGGGGTTGTAGTCTTCCCATTGCCATGGCCATTCGAACATCTGCCGCAGGGCGCTGATGCGGAACCAGAACATCGTGCCATAGGGGGCGACGGGGGTGTCGGCGTC
>NCJR01000119.1 GCA_002282555.1 Rhodobacterales bacterium 34-62-10 | reverse complement strand
CTGGCCGAGGTGCTGGGGTCGGGGACCACATCCGTGATGGCCGAGGCGTTGCAGTTCGACAGCCAGATCGCGACCTTCACCGGGGCCTTCTACAGCGGCATGTCGCTGGACAAGACCACCTTCGACGTGGTCGTCGTGCCCTCCGAGGGTGTGACGCTGGAGGAGGCCGAGGCCGCGATGGACAAGGTTCTGGCCGATTTTCTGACGACGGGCGTGGATGCCGAACAACTGGAGCGGATCAAGATGCAGCTGCGCGCGGCGCAGATCTATGCCCGCGACAATGTGGACAGTATCGCCAACCGCTATGGCCGCGCCCTGACGCAGGGCCTGACCGTGGATGATGTGCAGGCATGGCCCGACATCCTGCAAGCGGTGACGGCCGATGACGTGATGGCGGCGGCGCGGATGGTGTTGGACCGCGAACAGGCCGTGACCGGCTGGTTGATGGCCGAGGAGGTGACACAGTGATGATGCGTTTCATATTGCCCCTGATGCTGACGCTGGTGGCCTTGCCCGTGCGCGCCGATATCGAGATCAAGGAAGTGGTCAGCCCCGGCGGGATCACCGCGTGGCTGGTCGAGGATCACACGATCCCCTTCACAGCGCTTGAAATCCGGTTTCGCGGGGGTGCATCGGTGGAGCCTGCGGACAAGCGTGGCGCCACCAACCTGATGACGGCGTTGCTGGAGGAAGGCGCGGGCGAGATGGATGCGCGCGCCTTTGCCCGGGCCCGTGACGGGCTGGCGGCATCTTTCCGCTATGCCGTGTCGGATGATGCGCTGTCGGTTTCGGCTCAATTCCTGACCGAGAACCGGGACGCGGCGGTTGATCTGCTGCGCCAATCCCTGATCCAGCCGCGGTTTGATGCCGATGCGATCGAGCGGGTGCGCGCACAGGTCCTGTCGGGGCTGCGGTCGGATGAGAAGGACCCGCAGAGCATCGCCGCGCGCCGGTTTGACGCGCTGATTTTCGGGGATCACCCCTATGGCTCCTCTCTGGATGGGACCATCGACACGGTCACTGCGCTGACACGCGATGATCTGCTGGCGGCCCATGCCGCGACGCTGACGCGGGACCGCATTTATGTGTCTGCCGTGGGCGATATCACCGCCGAGGCCTTGGGTGGCTTGCTGGACGAACTGCTGGGGGATCTGCCGCAGTCGGGCGCTGATCTTCCGGGGACTGCGGATCCGGTGTTTCAGGGCGGTGTTGACGTTGTCGAATTTCCCACGCCGCAATCCGTGGTCCTGTTCGGCCAGCCTGCCATCGGGCAGGATCATCCCGATTTCTTTGCCGCTTTCATTCTTGACCACATCCTTGGCGGAGGCGGTTTTGAAAGCCGTCTGATGACGGAAGTGCGTGAAAAGCGTGGTCTGACCTATGGTATCTATACCTATCTGGCGGATCGGGAATTCGCGCAGTTCTGGGGTGGTTCGGTTGCGTCGGCCAATGACCGGGTGGCAGAAGCGGTCGAGGTGATTGGCGCGGAATGGGCGCGGCTGCAATCCGAAGGGATCAGCGCCGAGGAGCTGGAGAATGCCAAGACCTATCTGACAGGCGCCTATCCGCTGCGGTTCGATGGCAATGGCACGATTGCCAATATCATCGTCGGCATGCAGATGCGCGGCTTGCCCATAGATTATGCCGCGACCCGCAACGACAAGGTCGAGGCCGTGACGTTGGAGGATGTGAACCGCGTGGCGCGCGACCTGCTGGACCCGTCGGCGCTGAGCTTTGTGGTGGTTGGTCAGCCTGAGGGTCTGATGGAGACGTCGAACTGATCCGGTCTCCGGCCCCTTGCAAATTCGTGATTGCGGTCGCAGCACCGGGCCGGACCCTTGTGAAAGCTGTTCAACCTGTCGCCACAACAGGGTAAGAGGCGTCGAGCAAGGCAGGAGACCTGGACAATGACCACCCCGAAACCCGTTGTGCTGTGCATCCTTGACGGGTGGGGCCACCGGGAGGAGCGGACGGCGAATGCGCCTGCGCTGGCCCATACGCCGACCTTTGACCGGATCATGGCGACCTGCCCGCACAACCTGCTGATCACCCATGGTCCTGATGTCGGTCTGCCCACCGGACAGATGGGCAATTCCGAGGTGGGGCATACCAATATCGGCGCGGGCCGTGTGGTGGCGATGGATCTTGGCCAGATCGATCTGGCAATCGAGGATGGGTCGTTTTTCCGCAATCAGGCGCTTCTGGATTTCATTGCCAGCGTCAAGATGTCGGGCGGGGTGGCGCATCTGATCGGGTTGGTATCGGACGGAGGCGTGCATGGGCATATGACCCATATCCTTGCCGCGATGCGCGCGATCACGGATGCGGGCGTGCCGGTGATCCTGCATGCGGTCACGGATGGGCGCGATGTCGCCCCCAAATCGGCCTATGGCTATCTTGAGGATCTGCAGGCCGCCATGCCGCGGGCCGCACGGATCGGGACCCTGACGGGGCGCTATTACACACTGGACCGCGACAATCGCTGGGAGCGTGTGGCCGAGGCTTTTGAAGCCATGGTGCATGGCAAGGGGCTGCATGCGGCCACGGCCCATGCCGCGGTGACCGCAGGCTATAACCGGTCTGAGACGGATGAGTTCATCACCGCGACCGAGATCGGCGACTATGCCGGGGCGCAGGATGGGGACGGGCTTTTCTGCCTGAATTTCCGGGCCGACCGCGCGCGCGAGATATTGTCGGCCATGGCCGCGCCGGATTTCACCGCCTTTGACGTGGGCCCGCGTCCCGCATGGGCGGCCTGCCTGGGGATGGTGGAATATTCCGAGGCGCATAATGCCTATATGACAACGGTTTTCCCTGCGCGTGAGATCGTGAACACGCTGGGTGAATGGGTGGCCAAACATGGCAAACGCCAGTTCCGTCTGGCCGAGACCGAAAAATATCCCCATGTCACCTTTTTCCTGAATGGTGGCGAGGAGCAGCCAGAGGCAGGCGAGGATCGCTATATGGCCCCATCGCCCAAGGTTGCGACCTATGATCTGCAACCCGAGATGTCTTGCGTCGAGGTGACGGATCACCTCGTGGAGGCGATCCACGATGCGTATGACCTGATCGTGGTGAACTATGCCAATCCTGACATGGTGGGGCACACGGGCGATCTGAAAGCCGCTATCGCCGCCTGCGAAGCGGTGGATCGGGGCCTGGCCCGCGTTGTTGCCGCGCTGGATGAGGTGGGCGGTGCGATGATCGTGACGGCGGATCATGGTAATTGCGAACTGATGGTGGATCCCGAAACCGGCGGACCGCATACGGCGCACACGCTCAATCCGGTTCCGGTCGCGCTTGTCGGCGGGCCGGCGGGCGTTAGGTTGAGAGCGGGCAGGCTGGCTGATCTGGCTCCAACGCTGTTGGAGTTGATGGGCCTGCCCAAGCCGTCGGAAATGACCGGAGAAAGCCTGATCACATGATCCGCGCCAGCCTTTTTGCCCTGTTGATCGCCAGCCTGACGCTGGTCGCGCCCCCTGCGCGGGCGCAGGGCGATAGCGATGCCGCGGCTGCGGCGCGCGCGGCTGCGGCGCGTCTGGAGCAGGCGACACGGCAACTGGACGAGGCGCAATCCGCACGCGACCGGGTGCGGGCCCTGACGGAAACCGTGGCGGCCTTCGAGGATGGCTTGGAAGCGATGCGCGATGGTCTGCGCCGTGCCAGCCTGCGCGAGGCGCGCCTGACCCGTGAATTGCAGGCCCGCGAGACCGAAGTGGCGCAGCTTCTGGGTGTTTTGCAGGGCATGGGCAATCGACCGTCGCCCGTGATGCTGCTGCATCCCGAGGGGCCGATGGGCACGGCGCGCGCCGGTATGATCCTTGCTGATGTGACGCCGGCCCTCAATGCACGGGCCGACGATCTGCGCGCAAGGCTGGACGAGATCAAGACCTTGCGGATGCTCCAGCAGAATGCGGTCGATACCTTGCAATCCGGCCTCAACGGGGTGCAGGAGGCGCGCACGGCGCTGTCGCAGGCCGTGGCCGAGCGCACGGATCTGCCGCGCCGCTTCACCGAAGACCCGGTGCGGACCGCGATCCTGATTGCCTCGACCGAAACGCTGGAGGGGTTTGCCAGTGGGCTGTCCGAGATGACCACTGACGAGGATCGGACAGACCTGCCGGACATATCGGACCTGCGTGGCACGCTGCCATTGCCGGTGCAGGGACAGATTCTGCGCCGTGCGAATGAAGCGGATTCGGCGGGTATCACCCGTCCCGGCATTCTGTTGGCGACCCGGCCCCGCGCGATTGTCACGGCGCCCACGGCGGCGACGATCCGCTATCGCGGGCCATTGCTGGACTACGGAAACGTGATGATTCTCGAACCGCAGGCGGGCACTCTTTTCGTGCTTGCCGGTCTGGATGTGGTTTATGGTGGTATCGGACAAGTGATCCCCGCTGGCAGTCCGGTCGGATTGATGGGCGGACAGGATGCGGAGATCGGTGAAATTCTGGCCAATTCCGGAAATGGGACTGGAACCGGGCGCCCCGAGACGCTCTATATCGAAGTCAGGCAGGATGATGCGCCGGTGGATCCGGAAGCATGGTTCGCAATGCGAGAGGAAGACTAAGGCATGAACAAGTTCGTGATGGCCGCGATCGGTGGAACGGTTGTCGGTGTTTTGGCCACGACGCAGTTGGCGGCGCCGCTTCTGGCACAGGAATCGTCGAAGAACGGCTCGGTCTACGAGCAGCTTGACCTGTTCGGCGACATTTTCGAGCGGATTCGCGCGCAATATGTCGAAGAGGTGGATACGAACGAGCTGATCGAAGCGGCGATCAACGGGATGCTGACATCGCTTGATCCGCACTCCAGCTATATGTCGCCCGAGGATGCGGCGGATATGCGGGTGCAGACGCGCGGTGAATTCGGTGGTCTGGGGATCGAGGTCACCCAAGAGGAAGGCTTCGTCAAGGTCGTCTCGCCGATCGATGGCACGCCCGCGGATGCCGCCGGGATCGAGGCCGGGGATTTCATCACCCATGTCGATGGCCAAAGCCTGATGGGTCTGAACCTTGACGAGGCGGTGGACATGATGCGCGGACCGGTGGGCAGCGAGATCGTGATCACGGTTCTGCGCGAAGGCACGCCCGAGCCTTTCGACGTGTCGATCATCCGCGACACCATCAAGCTGACCGCCGTCCGCACCCGGACCGAGGGGCAGACCGTCGTGTTGCGGGTCACGACGTTCAACGATCAGACCTATGCCAATCTTGAAAGCGGACTGGCCGAATCGATCGAGGCAGCGGGTGGGATCGACGCGGTCAGTGGCGTGGTCCTTGACCTGCGCAACAACCCCGGTGGTCTGCTGACGCAGGCGATCCGCGTGTCCGATGCCTTCCTTGAAAAAGGTGAGATCGTGTCGACCCGGGGTCGCAACCCCGAGGACGGAGAGCGGTTCAACGCGACCCCCGGTGATCTGGCGCAGGGAAAGCCGATCGTCGTGCTGATCAACGGTGGCTCGGCGTCCGCCTCGGAGATCGTGGCGGGTGCGTTGCAGGATCATCGCCGCGCCGTGGTGATCGGCACGAAAAGCTTTGGCAAGGGTTCGGTTCAGACGGTGATGCCGCTGCGCGGTGACGGTGCCATGCGCCTGACGACAGCGCGGTATTACACACCGTCGGGCCGTTCGATCCAGGCGCTTGGCGTTTCGCCGGATATCGTGGTGGAACAGCCGCCGCGCAGCCCCGAGGTCGAGGAAGACGAGGGTGCAGCACCCTTGGGTCGGTCCGAGGCCGATCTGCGTGGGTCGCTGAACAATGACAGCCTGTCCGAGGATCAGATCCGCCAGATCGAGGAAGATCGTGCCAAGGCGGAACTGGCGGCGAAGCTGCGTGAGGATGATTACCAGCTGGCCTATGCGCTGGATATCATGAAGGGGCTGTCCGCCCTTGGACCTGAACGCTGATACTGGCTTGCCCTGCATCCTGTGGGATGCGGGGCAATGGCCCGAAGACCGGAAGCCACGATCATGACACCGACCCCCGACGAGATCGCATTGCTGCCCTATCGCCCCTGTGTCGGGGTGATGCTTGCCAATGACCGGGGGCAGGTGTTTGTCGGTCAACGGCTGGATAATGACACCCCTGCCTGGCAAATGCCGCAAGGCGGGATCGACGAAGGTGAAGACCCGCGCGCGGCCGCCCTGCGCGAGCTGTGGGAAGAGACCGGCGTCACCCCCGAACTGGTTGAAGTCGTGGCCGAAACCGCCGACTGGATACCCTATGATCTGCCGCTTGATCTGGTGTCGCGCATCTGGAAAGGGCAGTTCCGGGGGCAGCGCCAGAAATGGTTTCTGATGCGGTTTCACGGCAGTGACGATCAGATCGACATCCTGACAAGCCATCCTGAATTCTCGGAATGGCGCTGGCTTGACCCGTCCGATCTGGTCGATCACATCGTTCCCTTCAAACGCGCTGTCTATGAAGCCGTTCTGACGGAATTCGGCCCGTTGATCTGACGGCGAAAACCCGACCATATCTGACGAAACATGCTTCCCAGACCCTTTGCTTTCCGCTAGGTGCGGCGCATGGGACAGGACAAGATCAATACGCAGGCCATCGGCCTTGATGTCGGGCTGGCATTCACCAAATGGCTGACCGGGGCCGAGAATCT
>NCJR01000459.1 GCA_002282555.1 Rhodobacterales bacterium 34-62-10 | reverse complement strand
CTCAAGGCGCAGGCGCGTTCCCTGGGGCTTGAGGAGAAATGGCCCGAGGTCGCCCGCACCTATGCGCAGGTGAACCAGATGTTCGGTGACATCGTCAAGGTCACGCCCTCGTCCAAGGTGGTGGGCGACATGGCGCTGATGATGGTCAGTCAGGGCCTGACCCGCGCGCAGGTCGAAGACCCCGCCACCGATGTGGCCTTTCCCGATTCCGTGATCGACATGATGCGCGGCAATCTGGGCCAGCCGCCGGGCGGCTTTCCGCCCGCGATGGTCGCCAAGGTGCTGAAGGGCGAGAAACCCAATACCGACCGCCCCGGCAAGCACCTGCCGCCCGTCGATCTGGACGCCGCCCGCGCCGATCTGGAAAAGCAGCTTGAAGGCAAGAAGATCGACGACGAGGATCTGAACGGCTACCTCATGTATCCCAAGGTGTTCCTCGATTACATGGGCCGCCACCGCCTCTATGGTCCCGTGCGCACCCTGCCCACCCGCACCTATCTTTACGGGATGGAGCCGGGAGAGGAGATCACCGCCGAGATCGACCCCGGCAAGACGCTGGAGATCCGCCTGCAAGCCGTGGGCGAGACGACGGATGATGGCGAGGTCAAGGTCTTCTTCGAGCTGAACGGCCAGCCCCGCGTGATCCGCGTGCCGAACCGTCTGGTCAAATCCCAGACCGCCGCACGGCCCAAGGCCGAATCCGGCAACCCCGCCCATATCGGCGCACCGATGCCCGGCGTGGTGGCCAGTGTCGCAGCCACCGTGGGGGCACGCGTCAAGGCAGGCGACCTGCTGCTGACCATCGAGGCGATGAAGATGGAAACCGGCATCCATGCCGACCATGACGCCACGATCAAGGCGGTGCACGTCACCCCCGGCGCCTCGATCGACGCCAAGGACCTGCTGGTGGAGTTTGACGCATGATCCCCGTTGTCACCTCACTTTACGCAGGCCTCCTGGCGCTGCTCTATCTGGGCATCAGCGGCTGGGTCGTCCGGGTGCGCGTGCAGCAAAAGGTCATGTCCGGTGACAAGGGCGATCCGGTGATGGCCAATGCCATGCGGCTGCATGCCAATTTCGCCGAATATGTGCCGCTGGCGGTGCTCCTGATGCTGCTGGCCGAAATGCAGGGCGCGCCCGCGCTGGCGGTGCATGTGCTGGGGGCCATGCTGCTGCTGGGGCGGATCATGCATGCGCTGGGAATGGCCAGCCTGCCGCATAAATCGCCCCTGCGCGGCGGTGGCGCGCTTTTGACCTTTCTGGTGCTGCTGTTCGGCGGCGCGGCCAATATCGGCCACGCCCTGTTGTGACGCGCCTTGTTTTCAACGCTTTGCGCGCGGGACCAAAAAGTTTTTGCACCAAGCCGCAATTTTCCTCTTGCGGGTCACGCGCAGAATTTATAGATCACGCCTCACCCAAGGAAGCGGGCGTAGCTCAGGGGTAGAGCATAACCTTGCCAAGGT
>NCJR01000458.1 GCA_002282555.1 Rhodobacterales bacterium 34-62-10 | reverse complement strand
CCCTTCGCCCGCAACGCATGAGCAGAGTGCGTGGCAACCAAAGCCCCCTCGAATTGCCCCCTTCCACGTTGAACCTTCCCCCTTGATCGGCACACAGAGACCCTCGCGCAAAAAAGCCGCCCGGCGACAATCACCGGGCGGCTCCATCCTGCCTGAGAGGAGACGAAACTCAGGCAGCGCTGGCTTTGCGCGGCGAAAGTTGGTCATCGGATGTCGCCGCTTCGACCGCTTCGAACAGTCCGGCAATCCGGTCCCAGGCATCGGCAGGCGGGCTGGCTGCACCGTCGACATGGCGGTTCGGCGGCACCTGCATCCAGCCCGGCGTCCAGGCTTCCCCCTTCGCGCCGTCACGCGCTGCGAGAGCTGCCACCAACTGCGCTTTTTGTGCCTTGAGGGGCGCGCTTTCTGCATTCTGCGCCGCCTCTGGCGAGACCGTCTCTGCAAGGAAGGATCGCGTCACCCGACGGTCGCGTAGAAGATCGAAGAACGCCGCATCCGGCTGCCAGAACGCCCCCGGATCAGTGGCGCAGGCATGCAGCGTCGCCTCCACGGCGGGCCCGCCGGACTCCAGCGTCTCAGCCATCGCAACCGCGATCACCTCCATCACTTCGGCGTCGGAGAGGGCGAGCAGTGCGGCGAAGGTCTCGCAGAGGTGATACGCGTCGCCGCTGCGGCGCGGAACCGGCGCGCCCAGTGCCTCGAACAGGACGCCCGCGCGGTCCCGCGCGACGTCTAGCTCTGCGCAGGCGGGGGCGCTCTCCACGCTTTCAAGGGTCGCCTCTTTCACCGCGCCGGGCGTGTGCAGGCGCACATTCCAGAGCGCGGACCCGCAGAGGACATGCGCCGCCATCAGGCGCAGCGCGATGGCCGGATTCCGGATCAGGCCCACCTGCGCCGCGCCATGCCGGTGCAGGCTGATATAGTCCGTCATCGGTCCCGACATCTCAGGTCTTGCCCCTGCTTCCGGGCCAGCTGCGCCCCTGTCAGTCGGCGTCCTGGCCTTGCGCGCTTCGGACGCTTTCAGCCAGCCTTCATGAAAGGTCACGGTGCCATCGTGGCGCTGCTCGACAATGACCTTGCCGCCCAGCTTTTTTGTTGTCTGCTCATAGTCCCAGCGGTGGAAATACACCCCGCGCTCCAGCACCGTGACACCGGCCCAGCCGCGCTGCCGGTAGCCCGCAATTTTCTCCGCCACCGCCACGTCCTGCGCGTCCCAGAACGCCGCCGCGTCGGCAAACACCGCCGCCTCGCCGAAGAGGTCTGCCGTCACCGCGCCGGGGTATCCGGTCAGGTCGAACAACGCCTTGTCGGTGGTGATGGCGCTCCCGCCGGTGATCCATGCGCGGCAGGCCCGCCCCATAGGGGAGCGCTCGGTCTCGCTGTTCCAGAGTTTCAGCCAGTCGGCCTGCCGGGCTGGCGTCGCCAAGGTCAGCGCCCGCACCGTCTCGCGGTCGATCTCCTCGTC
>NCJR01000118.1 GCA_002282555.1 Rhodobacterales bacterium 34-62-10 | reverse complement strand
GCTGTCCACATCCTCGGCCCCGGCCCCGTCCCAGACCACGCTGACGGTCACATCATCGACCACCACATCGGGAAAATACTGCGCCCGCATATTGGGCACCGCCGCCAGCCCCAACACCAGCATCACCACCATCAGCAGGTTAGCCGCGGTCCGGTGCCGGGTGAAATAGGACAGGATCCCACCTGCCAACGGGGGAATGTCGCGCGCCATGCCGCTCAGCCCCCGATCCGCTGTTCAAGCCGCTGCACGACAGCCGCCGGCACAAGCTCTTCCTGCAACTGCGCCAGCAACCGCACCCGCACCTCGGATGGCATCCGGTCATTGCCCTCGACAAAGGCCACCAGCCGCGCCCGCCGCTCATCGGTCAGTTCCAGCAGATCAGGCGCCACCTGCGCCCCATCCTCCGCCCCATCCTCCGCCCCATCCTCAGCCTCCCCCGGCGCACGCAGGGGCCGCACCCCGATCCCCGCCCCCAGCAGGGGCGAGCGTTCGACCACCACTTCGCGCCCCGCCAGCCCCTCGCCGCGCACCAGAATATCATTGCCCTGCCGCCGGATCAGCGTCACGGGCAGCACCTCCAGCCGATCCTCCGCGCCCAGAACCAGAACCGTGCCGCTGCTGTCCATCGCCGATCCCGGCAGGCGCATCACCGCATCCAAAGCAGGCTCCTCGACCTCGACGGTGACAAAATCCCCCGGCTTCAGCCCCGCCGCATCGCGCAGCGTCCCATAGATCAACCGCCCCGATTGCCCCTCGGCCACCGCCGCGCTGTCCCGGCTCAGAACCCCCTCCCGCACCAGATCGACACCGAACACATCCAGCCGCACCCGCATCGGCAAATCCGCAAGCTGCCCTGCCGCATCCAGCAGGCGGGCATATTGCGCGGTGGACACGCGGAAGGCCACGTCCAGACTGGCCGGATCAATCAACTGCCCCACTTGCTCATTCGCCGCGACCCGCCGCCCCTCGACCAGCGTCACCCCGCTCAGCACGCCGGAAAACCGCGCGCGAATGACCGTATCGGCCAGACGCCGCTCGGCCTCGTCCAGTGCTATCCGGGCACGGTCCTGCCCTGTGGCCGATTGCGCCAGACGCGCCTCGGCCTGCGCGATGGCTTGCCGCCGGGTCAGGATCGCCGCCCGCGCCGCACTCGCCGCCAGTTCCGCCGTCTCGACCGCCGCATCTGATCCGACGCCGCGCGCCGCAATGTCACGCTGCCGCGCCGCCGCCCGTTCGCGCAGCGCCAATTGCTCCTGCGCGGCCAGCAATTCATCCCGCGCCAGCGCCAAGGCGACATCCGCATCCCGCGCCTCGGCCGCGGCATCGCTCAGATCACTGCGCGCCCGCGCCAGACCCGCCTCGGCATCCGCCGGATCGATCCGCAGCAGAACCTGCCCCTCGGTGACGCTGCCGCCCTCGACAAATTCCGGGGCCAGTTCCAGAACGGTGCCACCCACCGCCGCGCGGATTTCCAGGGTGCGGCGGCTTTCCACCTGCCCAAAGGCCGTCAGGACGGGTGTGACCGTATCCGCCGCAGCCGTGACGACATTCACCGAAAACAACCGCTCCTGCGCCGCAGGCATCCGCCCCTCGCGCGCCATCCGGTCCTGCACGGCGGTGCGGATGGTCTGCCCCGCCATGATCAACAGGGCCAGCGTCAGGGACAGCAGAAACAGCCCGGTCAGGCTCTGGCGCAGAAACCGCATTGTAGTCGTTCCTTGGCTTGGGCGGGGCTGAAGCGCGTCGATTTGACCCCGGCATCAGACGGTAGCGGGCGGACAGGATTTGCCAAGCCACAAGGCCGTGACGACGGTAAAACGCGCAGGCGCATCATTTCCGTCGCTTGTGTTCCTCAAGACGCGGAAAAATCTCGACGAAATTGCAGGGGCGGTGACGATAATCCAGCTGATGCGCCAAAATCTCGTCCCACGCATCGCGGCAGGCACCGGGGCTGCCGGGCAGCGCGAACAGATAGGTGCCCCCCGCCACACCCGCCGTGGCACGGCTCTGCACCGCGCTGGTCCCGATCTTCTGCATCGACACGATGGTGAACACCGTGCCAAAGGCGTCGATCTCTTTCTCATAGACATCGCGATGCGCCTCAACCGTGACATCGCGCCCGGTCAGGCCGGTGCCGCCCGTGGAAATGATCACATCTATTGCAGGATCAGCGATCCAATCGCGCAATTGTTGCGCGATTTCGGCGCGTTCATCACGAATGATTGCGCGCGCCCCCAGAGCATGCCCCGCCCCGGTCAGACGCTCGACCAGCGTATCACCCGACCGATCCTCGGCCATGCTGCGGGTGTCCGACACGGTCAGAACCGCAATCCTGACGGGTACGAAATCCTTGCTCTCGTCGATCCGGGTCATGGTTCAGCCTTTCTCCATCAGGGCCAGCCGCAGGGCAAGGCCGGTGAAAATCCCCGCGCTGATCCAGCCCAGCGCACGCGCAAACGCAGCGTTACCCGTCAGCCGCCCCGCCGCACCTGCGGCAAAGACGCCCACGGCGCCGTTGATGATGAACCCGCCCAGCGACAGCACCGCGCCATAGACCAGGAACTGCCCCAGCACCGCGCCCCGGCTTGGGTCCACGAATTGCGGCACAAAGGCCAGCACGAACAGAATGACCTTGGGATTGGTCAGGTTCACCGCCAACCCCTGCCCAAACGCCCGCAACGCCGCACGCGGCCGCACCTGCCGCGCCGCGTCCATGCCCACAGGCCCCGCCCGCAACGCCTGCACCGCCAGCACCATCAGATAGGCCACGCCCACCCAGCGGATCACATCCAGCGCACCGGGCATCGCCGCGATCAGCGCGCTCAGCCCCGCCCCCGCCAGCCCCGCATGCACAAACACGCCCAGCGAAATCCCCCCGCTTGCCGCCACCGCCGCCCGTGGCCCCGCCCGCAACCCTTGGCCCAGACAGAACATCATATCCGCCCCCGGCGTCAGGTTCAGCGCCAGCGCCGCAGGCAAAAACGCCAGCAAGACCCACGGATCGACGATCACGCCCCGCCCCTCAACCGCGCCTGCACCGCCAGAAGATCGGCCCAGGCCTCGCGCTTGGCCGCCGGGTTGCGCAGCAGATACGCCGGATGCGTCATCGGCATCACCGGCACCCCCACCGCCTCGGCCCATTGCCCGCGCAGCCGCAAAATCCCCTTGCGCTGCAACACAGCGTCGCAGGCGTGATTACCCATCAGGATCACCACCTCAGGCCGCGCCAAGGCGATATGCCGCTCGACAAAAGGCCGCATCATCGCGATTTCCCCCGCCTCGGGGTCGCGGTTCTGCGGCGGACGCCACGGCAACACATTGGTGATATACACGCCCCTCTCCGCCTCACGCGCATCCCGCGCCAAGCCGATCGCCGCCAGCATCCGGTCCAGCAACTGCCCCGCCTGCCCCACGAAAGGCCGCCCCTCCAGATCCTCCTCGCGCCCCGGTGCCTCACCCACGACCATCACCCGCGCGCCCGCCAAACCATCGGCAAAGACGAAATTCCGCGCCCCGCGCTTCAAATCACAATGCTCAAACCCCTCCAGCGCCGCCCGCAACCCGGCCAGATCGCCCGCCGCCGCCGCCGCCCGCTGCGCCGCGGCCACGGTATCGACCTCGACCATGGGAACAATCTGCGCCCGCAGCGGCTCTGCAACCGGGGCCGCCTTGCGCACCGACACGGGCGCCGCATCCGGCAAAGCATACCGATTGATCGGAGCATCCTGAATGCACTCATCCGCACCCAGCGCGATGTGCCACTCCAAAAGCGCCCTTGCGCTGCGATGATCCAGTCCCGATTCCATAACCCCACCATAACGCGCCGCAGCACCAGACGAAAGCACGCCGCAACCTTGCCCCACCCAAGGCACGCGCCTATAAGCAACCCATACCCGCAGGGAGGCCCGCATGACTTTCACCCAAAAACATCTTCTGGGGATCGAACCGCTGGCCCCGGTCGAAATCACGACGCTTCTCGATCTGGCCGACCAATATGTCGCCCTCAACCGCCGCGACGTGAAACATGGCGATGTGCTGGCGGGTCTCACGCAAATCAACATGTTCTTTGAAGCCTCGACCCGCACCCAAGCCAGTTTCGAGCTGGCCGGAAAACGCCTCGGCGCGGATGTGATGAACATGTCGATGCAAGCCTCGTCCATCAAAAAGGGCGAGACCCTGATCGACACCGCCATGACCCTGAACGCCATGCACCCCGACCTGCTGGTCGTGCGCCATCCGCATTCCGGGGCCGTGGACCTGCTGGCGCAAAAGGTCAACTGCGCCGTGCTGAACGCAGGCGATGGCCGCCACGAACACCCGACCCAGGCCCTGCTCGACGCGCTGACGATCCGCCGCGCCAAGGGCCGGTTGCACCGCCTCAATATCGCGATCTGCGGCGATATCGCCCACAGCCGCGTGGCGCGGTCGAACATCCTGCTCTTGGGCAAGATGGAAAACCGCATCCGCCTGATCGGTCCGCCCACCCTGATGCCCGCAGGGATCGGCGACTTCGGGGTCGAGGTGTATGACGACATGCGCGCCGGGCTTCAGGATGTCGATGTCGTGATGATGCTGCGCCTGCAAAAGGAACGGATGGATGGCGGCTTCATCCCGTCGGAACGCGAATATTACCACCGCTTCGGGCTGGACGCCGAGAAGCTGGCCCATGCCAAACCCGATGCCATCGTCATGCATCCGGGGCCGATGAACCGCGGCGTGGAAATCGACGGCACATTGGCCGATGACATCAACCGCTCGGTCATTCAGGAACAGGTGGAAATGGGCGTGGCCGTCCGCATGGCCGCGATGGACCTGCTGGCCCGCAACCTGCGCGCCGCCCGCAACCCCAATGCCCAGGGGGTGATGGTGTGACCACAACCCTGACCGTCCCGGCGGATGAACACCGCACCATCCGCGTCCTCGCGGTCAACCTCCCCGAGGCACAGGTCGCCGCCATGCTGCGCGACGCGCCACCCGCCGCACCCGGTGAATTGCCCGAGATTCCCGCCGCCGCTGCCCTGCTGAACTGGCCCGCCCTCGACACCCGCCACACCGCGCTTTTCGCGGTCCGCGACCTCACCGGCGTGGGGCTGACCGGCTACCTGACCGAAGGTCTGGGGCTGGAGGACGCGCAGATCGCCCCCGACCGCTCCCGCCTTGCCGCGCTGGACGGCTATGTGCTGATCCTGCTGTCACGCGCCTTTGGCGGGCAGGCCGTCACGCTGGATATCCCCCCGGCCCTGACCCTGATCGGCACCTACCGGGAAAAATCCGCCCCTGTGCTGTTCGAACCCCTGCCCGCTGGCGGCGCACAGGACGCGCCATCGGGCAAGATGCGCAAACCCGTCTCGGATGCGGCCATGTCGGGGCGCGTCGCCATGGCCGCCCTTGCGGTGATGTTCGCACTGACCGCCCTTTTGGTCTGGATGGCCGGATGATCCAGAACGACCTTGCCCATTCCATGACCCCCACCGCCACGCTGGACCCCGATGAGGCGGTGGCGACAAGCTTCACCCCCGACCGCGCCACCTACTGGCGCGATCACGCAGGAATGGCCGCCGCCGCCATGGGCATCGGCATGGCGATCCTCTGGGCGATGGGCAACCCGCATGTCTGGACCGGGGCCGTCGGCGGCCTTGCCGCCATCGCCATCCGCGCCTTCTATATCGCCTCCGACGAACTCGCCGCCCGCTGGGACCTGACCAACCGCCGCCTCTTGGGTCCGGGTGGCCGCGCGATCCCCCTGTCACAGATCAAGGCCCTGAACACACTCGGCTCCGCCGTGCAGATCGTGACCCATGCAGGCGACAAACACCTGATCAAATACCAAGCCGAAGCCCCCGCCACCCGCGCCCGGATCGAACAGGCCACCCGCACGCAACCAACGCCCTAGCCCCCCTGCCTGCCTGCCTCACCCTCTCATTTTCTGTCTGAAAATATCCTCGGGAGGGGTCTGGGGAGGGTGGAAAACCCTCCCCAGTGTATCAGCGTGAGGGGTCTGAGGAGGGTGGAAAACCCTCCCCGGTGTATCAACCCGGGGGTTCGGCCAAGCGCCGCGGCAGGTCATCCTCACCGCGCCGAAACCCCCTCAAATCGTTAAAAAATCCCTAACACGAGCGCCCAACCCCTTGAAATCACTCAATCCCGAAAATGTCCCACGGTGGGACAAGGCCAAACTGCGGCCCCTTTATCCTGCTGGACCGGAGCGGCGGTGCAGGATAAGACGACCCGGACGCCAGTGACCGGGGGCCGCATGACCACGATACTCATCCACAACGCCCGCCTGATCGACCCCGAGGCGGGGACCGTCACGCCGGGTTCGCTCCTGATCCAGGATGGCCGGATCGCCGCGATGGGGGCCGAGGTCGCGGTGCCGGACGGCGCCCGCGTGATCGACGCCCGCGGTGCCTGCCTCGCCCCCGGCATCGTCGATATCGGGGTCAAGGTCTGCGAACCGGGGGAACGGCACAAGGAAAGCTTCCGCTCCGCTGGCCTTGCGGCGGCGGCAGGCGGGGTCACCACCATCGTGACCCGCCCCGACACCACCCCCGCCATCGACAGCCCGGAAACGCTGGAATTCGTGACCCGCCGCGCGAACGAGGCCGCCCCCGTCCGCGTCCTGCCCATGGCCGCCCTGACCAAGG
>NCJR01000117.1 GCA_002282555.1 Rhodobacterales bacterium 34-62-10 | reverse complement strand
CGTATTGCATAGCGCTTGAATAAAGTGTATCTCGAAATGTATCCGAAAAGTGCTCTAAAATATATAAATCAAATATTATCAATAGTTTAAAATATAAATTTGGCGGATGGGGTGGGATTCGAACCCACGGTACGGTTCCCCGCACGCTAGTTTTCAAGACTAGAGCCTTAAACCACTCGGCCACCCATCCGTGTCGCCCGAAGGCAAGAAATTCGCTACAACATAACCGCCAACAAGAACAAGTGCCAAGACACACCTGTTTCGTTGTTTTCCGTGACTTCCGGCCCGTCCCTTCTGACTGACGATGGCAGATCACGGATCGGGTGCGGAAAATCGCTCTTCCGTACCGCTGGCTGGCATCGCGCATCTGGGGTTTTTCGCCCAAACCGCTGGGATGGCGCGGGATGGACTTTTCTTGGACACCCATTGCCGCTAGACTGCGCGGCAAGCCGTCCGGCAGTGCGTTCTTGCGCGCTGTGGGGTCAGTGGCAGAAGGACCGGAAAACCGGCGAGACCTGTCGATACGGCGCAGAGGCAGCAGGGCAAGGGATCAGGTATGACGGTAATATGTTTCAACGGCACCATCCATCGCAAGGCGCGCGCGGTTTTGATGGCGGGTGTCGGACTGTTGGCACTGGCAGCCTGCGACGAGAACGGGCAGATGGCGCTGTTTCAGGGTCAGGGTGCGACCGAGCAAGGCGCAGATGCAAGCCGATCAGTCCGCCTGGTTGAACGGGATGTCGAAGCCCCCGAGGTGTTTCAGGTCACCGAACAAGGATTGTGGGACGGCCGCCCCTCGCTTGGGGGGGTCTGGGTCGCGCATCCCGACGTCACCGAGCCCGAGCGGGTGATCATACGCAACACGGCAAACGGCAATTTCGTGATCGGCGCCTTGTTCCGGCGCGAAGTCGACACACCCGGCCCGCGCGTGCAGGTTTCATCCGATGCGGCCGCCACCTTGGGCATGCTGGCCGGACAGCCTGTGCCGTTGAACGTCACCGCCCTGCGGCGTGAGGAGGTCACGGATACCGCACCCGCCGAAGAGGTGACGGATGATGCAAAGGCCGAGGCCGTGCCTCCGCCCGCCGAGGTGACCGAAAGCCGGCTTGACCCCATCGCATCCGCTGCTGCGGCGATCGACGCGGCCCCGCAGCCCGCGCCCGTTCCGACGGCAGCCCCCACCAACCCGCCGCTGGCCCCGCTTGCACCACCCGCCGCACCGGAGCGCGCCTCAAGCCTTGACAAGCCCTTCCTGCAAATCGGCATTTTCAGTGTCGAGGCCAATGCCAATCGCGCCGCAACCGCGATGCGCAATGCGGGCATGGTACCCGAGGTCAAACAGCAATCCAGTCAGGGCAAGACCTTCTGGCGTGTTCTGGTCGGCCCTGCGGCCACGACCGCCGAGCGCGGCACCCTGCTGGACAAGATCAAGCAGGAAGGCTTCACCGACGCCTATGCCGTCTCCAACTGAAACACCTGACAGGAGGTTTCATCCCCGATGACGCTTTTCGTCCCCCATCGTCTGCGCCACCTTGTTGCTGCGGCCCTGTTGCCTGTCCTGATGTCGACCACGGCGGCGCAGGCCTTTGATACGCGTGCAGGGTCGGCATGGGTGCTGGACCAGACCACGGGCACCGTGCTGTTGTCCAAGAATGCCGAAACACCGCTGCCGCCCGCCTCGATGTCCAAGCTGATGACGCTTTACATGCTGTTCGAGGCGCTGGAGCGCGGTACGGTGACCATGGAAACAACCTTCCCGGTCTCGTCGCGCGCCCGCGCCATGGGCGGATCGACCATGTTCCTGAACGAGCAGGACCGCCCCACAGTGCGCGAGCTGATCCTTGGGATCATCGTGAACTCGGGCAATGACGCCTGCGTCGTGGTGGCCGAGGGGCTGTCGCCCACAGGGACCGAGGATGGCTTTGCCGCTCTGATGACCCAACGCGCCCGCGAGTTGGGGATGAAGGACACCACTCTGGCCAATGCGTCGGGCTGGCCGGACCCACGACATCGCATGTCGATGCGGGATCTGGGTATTCTGGCGCAACACCTGATCGAGGATTTCCCCGACTACTACCTCTATTTCAACGAGCGCGAATACGACTACAAGAATCGCGCACCCGCAAACCGGTTGAATCGCAACCCCTTGTTCCAGCTGGATATCGGCGCAGATGGCCTCAAGACAGGACATACGCAGGAAGCGGGCTTCGGTCTGGTCGGATCCGCCGCCCAGGGTGACCGGCGTGTGATCTTTGTCATCAGCGGCATGGAGACGGACCAGATCCGGGCGGAGGAGTCGGCGGCTATCGTCAACTGGGCCTTTCGCCAATTTACCGAACGCAAGGTCGCCAGCGCCGGCGAAATCATCACCGAAGCCGACGTCTGGCGGGGGGAACAGATGAAAGTGGGGTTGGTGCCCGAAACCGATATCTCGCTACTGCTGCCCGCCCTGACCAGCGACAAGGTCGAGGCCGAGATCGTGCATGAAGGCCCCGTCCACGCGCCGGTGACCAAAGGCCAGCAACTGGGCGAGATGATCCTGACCCGCGAAGGTCTTGATCCGGTGCGCGTGCCGCTTGTCGCGGATCGTGACGTGCCGCTGGGCGGGTTCACGACCCGCGTGCTGACCACGACCCAGGTGCTGATCGAACGCTTCACCCAGCCACCGACGGATGCGGCGGAAACGACCGCCGGTGGTAACTCTTGATCCCGCGCGGCGGGTTCATCAGCTTTGAAGGGATTGACGGGTCTGGCAAGTCCACACAGGCCCGCCTGCTTGCTGCTGCACTGCAGGAACAAGGACGCAACGTCGTTCTGACACGCGAACCCGGCGGCTCTCCGGGGGCCGAGGAGATCCGCAAGCTTGTGCTGGAAGGCGCCCCTGACCGCTGGTCCGCCGAGACCGAGATCCTGCTGTTCACCGCCGCGCGCCGCGATCATCTGGAACGCACGATCCGCCCGGCGCTGACCGCGGGCAAGATCGTGATCTGCGACCGTTTCGCCGATTCCACCCGCATGTATCAGGGTTTGCGTGGCACCGGTCTGCGCCGGATGGTCGACAGCCTGCATGATCTGATGATCGGGCAGGAACCGGACCTGACGCTTTTGATCGACATGGACCCCGCCCTTGGCCTCAGACGCGCCTTGGGGCGCAATGGCGGCGAAGAACGCTTCGAATCTTTCGGTCAAGCCATGCAAGAGCAGATGCGCCAGGGTTTTCTTGATCTGGCCCGTGCCGCTCCCGACCGCATCCGGGTGGTTGACGGGGCCCGCACAGCCGAAGCCGTCGCCGCTGATGTGGCCCAGATCGTGGCCGCCCATCTGGACAGGACGCTGCCGGCATGAGCGACGACGCCCTGCCAGAACCCGACGCGCTGGAAGGTGCCCCGCATCCGCGCGACACGCTCGCCCTCTTTGGTCAATCCACTGCCGAGGCGGGGTTACTGCAAGCTCACACGGCAGGCCGGATGCATCACGCATGGCTCTTGACCGGACCCCGCGGCGTGGGCAAGGCGACGCTGGCCTGGCGCATCGCGCGCTTTTTGCTGGCCACCCCGGTAGAGGACGGCCCCAGCCTGTTTGACGCAGCCCCCCCGCCCTCCAGCCTTGACGTGGACCCCGATCATCCCGTCAGCCGCCGGATGCGCGCCCTCTCGGAACCCGGCCTTTTCCTGCTGCGCCGTGGTCCCACCGACAAGGGCGACAAGCTGTCCAACGACATCCGCGTGGATATGGTCCGCAAACTGGCCAATTTCCTGCAACTCAGTGCGACCGAAGGCGGCCGCCGCGTCATCATCGTCGATGCAGCGGATGAGCTGAACCCGCAGGCCGCCAACGCATTGCTCAAGATGCTGGAAGAACCGCCCGCGCGCTGCATCTTTCTGATGATCTCGCATCAACCTACCGGACTTCTGCCCACCATCCGGTCGCGCTGCCGCGAATTGCGCCTTGGCCCTCTGGGGGCCGATGACATGGCCCGCGCCTTGGACCAGGCAGGGATCACCCTGCCCCCCGATACCGCCGCGCTGACCGAACTTTCCGCAGGCTCGGTGGGCGAGGCGATCCGCCTGTTGTCCCAAGGCGGGCTTGAGATCTATGCCGAACTCATCGCGCTTTTTGCGCGCTTGCCCGAACTGGACCGCCCGCGTGCCTTGCGTCTGGCCGATGCGACTGCGGCACGGGGCACGACCGACCGTCTGGGCCTTCTGTTGGCGCTGACCGACCTGATGCTGGCGCGTATGGCGCGCGCCGGTGCCACCGGCCAGCCGCCAAAGGTCGAGGCCGCCGCCGGCGAAGCCGCACTCATGGCCCGTCTCTCCCCCGGCCCTGCCCGCGCCCGCGCATGGGCCGATACCGCGCAAACCATAAGCGCACGCAGCCAACACGGGCGGGCGGTCAACCTTGACCCCGCCTCCCTTGTCCTAGATACGGTCTTCAGGATTCAGAAAACCGCGGGCGGCTGATCCGGCTCGCAAGGCAGACCATGACCGACCAGATCCAGATCACCGACAGCCATTGTCACCTCGACTTTCCCGATTTTGACGGGGAACGCGATGCAATCATCGCGCGCGCTCATGCGGCGGGCGTGACGCGCATGGTCACCATCTGCACAAGGCTGAAGAACGAACCCAATGTGCGCGCCATCGCCGAAGCGTATGACAGCGTCTTCTACACCTTCGGCATCCATCCCATGTCCGTGGCCGAAACGCCGCTGATCACGCTGGATCAGTTGACGGCTATCGCCGCCCATCCCAAGTGCATCGGCATCGGCGAGACTGGTCTGGATTACCACTACACCGCCGAAAGCGCCGCACAGCAGCAGGACAGCCTGCGCATCCATATCGCCGCCGCACGTCGGACGGGCTTGCCGATGATCATCCACGCCCGCGATGCCGATGATGACATGGCCCGCATCCTGACCGAAGAATATCGTGCAGGGGCTTATACCTGCGTGATGCATTGCTTCTCGTCATCGGCGCAACTGGCCCGCGCTGCCCTTGATCTGGGGTTTTACCTGTCCATGTCCGGCATCGCGACCTTCCCCAAAAGTCAGGACCTGCGCGATATCTTTGCCGCCGCCCCGCTGGACCGCATTCTGGTCGAGACAGACGCGCCCTATCTCGCGCCAAAACCGTTTCGCGGCAAACGCAATGAACCGGCCTACAGCATCCACACTGCTGAAGTCGGGGCCGAGGTGTTCGGCATCCCCCTCAAGGATTTCGCCGCCGCGACACAGGCCAATTTCGACCGGCTCTTCACCAAGGCCGCCCATTACCGCAAGGCCGCCGCATGACATCCGAAATGCGCTTCACCATCCTGGGCTGCGGCTCTTCGGGCGGGGTGCCGCGCCTGGGTGGGCACTGGGGCGATTGCGATCCGTCGAACCCCAAGAACAACCGCCGGCGCTGCTCCCTCCTGATCGAGCGTGAGGGGCCGGGCGGGATCACACGCGTGCTGATCGACACCTCGCCCGACCTGCGCGCGCAACTGCTTGACGCAGGCGTGGGAGAGCTTGACGCGGTGGTCTATACCCACAGCCATGCCGACCATGTCCACGGTCTGGACGATCTGCGGATGATCGTGTTCAACATGCGCCGCCGCCTGCCCGTCTGGGCCGATGGCGACACGCAGAACGATCTTTATTCCCGTTTCGGCTATGCTTTCATGCAACCCGATGACAGCCCCTATCCGCCGATCCTCGACATGCATACGATCAAGGGCGATATCACCATCACCGGCAAGGGTGGCGAGATCACCCTGACGCCGTTCCGCGCCAACCACGGCTCGATCGACGCACTGGGCTTCCGCATCCTTGATCTGGCCTATCTGCCCGATGCCGTGCGCCTGTATGACGAGGCGCTGCCGCATCTGCAAAACCTGGATTGCTGGATCGTCGACGCCCTGCGCCGCACCCCGCACCCGACCCATGCCCATCTGGACATGACGCTGGACTGGATCGCGCAGATGGCCCCGCGCCGCGCGGTGCTGACCAACATGCATATCGACCTCGATTACCAGACCGTGGCCGATGAAACCCCCGCCCATATCACACCCGCCTATGACGGTATGGTCATCCGCTACCCGCTCTAGACAGGACCGACGCCCGGCTTCTTCTTGCCGCAAATATCCCCGCGCGGAGCGCTCCCGCCGCCAGACCCAAGGCCCGACCCGATGCAAGCCCTTCTCGACGTGATCCTGCCCGTGTTCGGCGTTATCGGCATGGGCTATCTCGCAGTACGCCTTGGCTGGTTCAAGGACAGCGCCGTCGACGGGTTGATGAGCTTTACCCAGAACTTCGCCATCCCCTGCCTTCTGTTCAGCGCCATCGCGAAACTCGATCTGGGCCAAAGCTTCGATCCGCGTTTGCTGGCCTCCTTCTATACTGGTGCCGCAACCGGGTTTTTCGCAGGCATGCTGGGGGCGCGGTTCATCTTTCGCCGCGACTGGGAGGATGCGGTCGCCATCGGTTTTTGCTGCCTGTTCTCGAACTCGCTGATGTTGGGCCTGCCAATCACCGAACGCGCTTACGGCGTGGATGCGCTGCAGGCCAACTACGCCATCGTCGCGCTGCACTCGCCCTTCTGCTATGGCCTTGGCATCACGGCGATGGAAATCGTGCGGGCGCGTGGGTCCGGGCAATCCCCCGCGCGTCTGGCC
>NCJR01000457.1 GCA_002282555.1 Rhodobacterales bacterium 34-62-10 | reverse complement strand
TGCCGTCAAAGCAGTGCGCCGCGTCCGCGCGTGTTGCTTCAAGGTTCCGACATCGCGCTTGCCGCCGCAAACGCCAGAGGGGCCCGGACCCGGTTGACGCGGCGCAGGGTAGATCAAGCACTGGCGCCGTCAAGCCGCGCGGCGCTGTAGCCCCTCAGACCCAGAGGCTGAGAAGGCCTGCCAGTGCGCAGGCCGCAACTACGAGAACGATGTTTGCCTTGTAGCGGATGAGGGCGATCGCGGCACCGATGGCAATGGCCATGGCCAGCGGGTCCGGGCGCGCAGGATCGGGCAAAGCCAGATCATCGCCCCAGGGAAGGGCAATGCTGAACACGCCCTGAAACAGCACGGCCATCCCGAAGACAACGGCCACCTTGGCGATGATGCCGAACACAGACGCAGTGACCGCTTGCAGCATGCCGGCCGCCATCCGGCTGCGCCGGAAGCCCTCCGCAAAGGGCGCGCCGGCGAAGATCCAGACAAAGGAGGGCGCAAAAGTGCACCAGCTGGCCATTAGTGCTGCTGCAGCGGCGAGCCACAGCCCGCCGCCGTCCGTCTGCCAACCCGCCATGAAGCCCACGAACTGGTTGACCAGAACCAGCGGTCCGGGTGTCGTTTCAGCCAGGCCGAGGCCGTCGATCATCTGCGGCGCGGTGAGCCAGCCTTCTGCCTCCACTGCGTGCTGCTGCAGATAGGCGAGCACGGTGTAGGCCCCGCCAAAGGTGAGTACGGCCAGCTTGGAAAAGAAAACACCGACCTTGGTCAGCACGTGGTCTGGGCCGAGCAGGACCATCGCGGCAATCAGCGGCGCAAACCAGAGCGCGCCCCAGCTAACCGCGGCGCGCAGCGCTTTCACACCGCTTGCCTTTTCCGGGGCGATTGAAGGGGAGACTGCCGCAGGTATGGGCTGCGAGAAGCTGCGCGCCAGGCCAATGCCTGCAGCAAGCCCGATCACCAGCGGGAAGGGCAGCTGAAACAGGAACAGGGCGAGGAAGGCAACCGCCGCCAGGGCCACATCCTGCGGCCCCTTGAGGGCCCGCCGCCCGACCTTGACCAGTGCCTCGGCAATAAAGCCGATGACCGCTGCTTTCACGCCATAGAAGAGGGCGGCCACCAGGGGGACCGTTCCCCACACCGCATAAAGCCAGGTGAGCGCGAACACGATGAGCGCGCCGGGCAGTACGAACAGCAGTCCCGCAATCACCCCGCCCGCCACGCCCTTCAGGCGCCAGCCAGCATAGGTGGCCAGCTGCTGCGCTTCTGGGCCGGGAAGGAGCATGCAGTAGTTAAGGGCGTGCAGGTATTCGTCTTCGCTGATCCACCGCTTCTCCTCCACGAAAACACGGTGCATCAGGGCGATCTGCCCAGCCGGGCCGCCAAAACCGAGACAGCCGATGCGGAAGCTGGCGGAGGCCAGCGCGCCGAGAGAGGGTGTCTGCGCAAGGGGAAGGGTTGTCATCAAAAGCCTCGTCACT
>NCJR01000456.1 GCA_002282555.1 Rhodobacterales bacterium 34-62-10 | reverse complement strand
GAGGGGGCGGTGATGCAGCCCGCGGTGATCGATCATGTCGCGTCCAACATGGCGATCTATCACGAGGAAAGCTTTGGCCCTGTCGCCTCGATCCTGCGGGTGCGCGACGAGGAAGAGGCCCTCTCGATCGCCAATGATACCGAATACGGGCTGGCCTCGGCCATCTTCAGCCGTGATACCGACCGGGCGCTGGCCATGGCTGCGCGGTTGGAGACGGGGATCTGCCATATCAACGGATCGACCGTCTATGACGACCCGGCCATGCCCTTTGGCGGGATGAAGGCCAGCGGCTATGGCCGTTTCGGAGGCGAGACCGCCTTGGATGAATTCACCGAATTGCGCTGGATCGCGCTGCACCCCGAGGGGGCGCGCCACAGTTTGTGAACAGGTGCCGCCAAGAGCATCGACAAGACGAGAACCAACACCTGACCCCAACAACCACCCCGGAGGAGGATCAACATGAAACGCAGAACAGCCCTGAAATTCGTGGCGGCACTGGCGCTGAGCACCAGTCTGGCCACCGGCGCCGTCAGCGCCGAAACCATCAAGATCGGCGCCGCAGCCCCCAAGACCGGCCCGCTGGCCGGCGGTGCCGCTGTCAGCCAGTGGCCCAACGTGCAGCTTTGGGCCGCGCAGGTGAACGAGCGCGGCGGGATCAATGTCGGCGGCACGATGATGCCCGTCGAGATCATCGAATACGATGACCAGACCAACCCCGGCGAGACGATCAAGGCCATCCAGCGCCTTGCCACGCAGGATGAGGTGCATTTCATCGTCTCGCCCTATGGCACCGGGCTTGTCGTCGCCGCCGCTCCGATCTTTGCGCGTTACGGCTATCCGCTGATCGCGGTGTCGGCCATCACCGACCAGCAACCCGCGCTGTCCAAGCAGTTCCCCGACATGTTCTTCACGCTGGGCACCACCTCGGCGCTGGCCGAGGATACGGTGAAAATCCTGACCGAGATGCGCGATGCAGGTCAGTTGGGCAACAAGATCGCCATGGTCAATGTGGCCGACGCCTTCGGGATCGAACTGGCAGATGTGGCGCGCGGCAAATTCACCGAAGCCGGGTTCGAGATCGTCTATGACACCTCCTATCCCTTGGGCACGCAGGATCTGTCGCCGGTGATGAAAGGCGCGAAAGCCGCCGCCCCCGATGCATTCGTGGCTTGGTCCTATCCGCCCGACACATTCGCCCTGACCGAGCAGGCGATCATCGAGGATCTGCAGGTGCAAGCCTTCTACACCGCCGTGGCCACCCCCTTCCCGGCCTTTGGCGCGCGCTTTGGCGCGGCGGCGAACGGTGTGATGGGACCGGGCGGCGTCAATGTGGATGACCCCAGGTTTCAGGAATACGCCACCGCGCATGAAGCCGTGACCGGGGCCAAGCCGGATTTCTGGGCCTCTGCCACCACCTATGCCTCGCTGGAAATCCTCGAGCAGTCGATCGAAGCTGTCGGTCTGGACCGCAAGGCCGGGG
>NCJR01000455.1 GCA_002282555.1 Rhodobacterales bacterium 34-62-10 | reverse complement strand
TCGCGCGATAACCATTGCCGCGCGCGGCCGCGATCCAATGACCGTCTTCTTCCCGCAGCCCCTTGATCTGGCGAAAGCCCAGGCGAACGGCGAGCGTGCCGTCGCCGGCCGGTTCCAGGACCGTGTCCCAGAAACTCGCCTCAACGCAGACCGGCAGGACCGTCACGCCATGTGCGCGGGCATCGCGCACGATTTGCGCAGGCGCATAAAACCCCATCGGCTGAGAATTGAGCAAGGCGCAGCAGAAGGCTTCCGGATGGTGGCATTTGATCCAGGAGGACGCATAGACGAGCAGCGCAAAACTCGCCGCATGGCTTTCCGGAAATCCGTAACCGGAGAAGCCTTCGAGCTGTTTGAAGCAGCGCTCGGCAAAAGCCTGATCATACCCGTTGATCAGGCAGCCGGTGATAAAGCGCTCCCGAAACACTTCGACAGAGCCCGGCCCGCGGAAACTTCCCAGCGCCCGGCGTAGCTGATCCGCTTCGGTGGCCGTAAATCCCGCCGCGATGATGGATATCTGCATGGCCTGTTCCTGGAACAGCGGCACGCCGAGCGTCTTGGCGAGCACCGGCTCCAGCGCAGCGGAGGGGTAGTCCACCCGCTCCTCCTTGCGGCGCCGTTTGATATAGGGATGGACCATGTCGCCCTGGATGGGCCCGGGCCGGATGATCGCAACTTCAATGACGAGGTCATAGAAACAGCGGGGGCGCATGCGCGGCAGGAAGTTCATCTGCGCGCGGCTTTCGACCTGGAAGACCCCGACCGTGTCTGCGACGCAGAGCATGTCATAGACGGCGGCGTCCTCCTTCGGCAGGGTCGCGAGCGTATAGGACATTCCTTTCCAGGTGCGGATCAGATCGAAGGCTTTGCGGATGCAGGTCAGCATGCCGAGCGCGAGCACGTCGATCTTCAGCATACCGATAACATCGATGTCATCCTTGTCCCATTCGATGATCGTCCGGTCGTCCATCGCGGCGTTTTCGACAGGGCAGAGTTCGTCAAGCCGCCCGCGGGTGATGACGAAGCCGCCGACATGCTGGGAGAGATGGCGCGGGAAGCCGATGATCTCTCTGGTCAGGGCGAGGGTTTGCTGGAGCCGCCGGTCAGACAGATCGAGCCCAGCCGCTTTTGCGCGTTCGCTGGCGAGGCTCTCGCTGCTCGTGCCCCAGACCTGGCTGGCCAGTGCGGCGACGGCGTCATCGGACAGCCCCATCGCCTTGCCGACTTCCCGGATGGCCGCGCGGGCGCGGAAGTGAATGACGGTCGAGCAGAGGCCGGCCCGGTGGCGGCCGTATTTGTCATAGATGTGCTGGATCACTTCTTCCCGGCGTTCGTGTTCGAAATCGACATCGATGTCGGGCGGCTCATTGCGCGCGGCCGAAATGAAGCGCTCGAACACCATCGAAATCGTATCCGGCGAGGCTTCGGTGATCCCGAGCGCGAAACAGACGACGGAGTTGGCGGCCGATCCCCGGCCCTG
>NCJR01000116.1 GCA_002282555.1 Rhodobacterales bacterium 34-62-10 | reverse complement strand
TGGTCTTTTGCATCTCAAGTCGCAGCTCGGCGGTGCCGATATTGCCCGATGCGTGGCGCAGACCGTCGAACCGGTCAAAGGCAAACTCGATCGAGGCCGCGTTCGCCTTGGGGTTCGGCGCCCCTGCCGTCACCACCTGCCCCGCCTTGATCGCCGCCGCACGGCCAAAGACCACAAGGTCGATCAAGGAGTTCGAGCCCAGACGGTTCGCCCCATGCACGGATGCACAGCCCGCCTCGCCCACGGCCATCAGGCCCGGCACGATCCGGTCGGGATCATCGGCGGTGGGGTTGATCACCTCGCCCCAATAGTTCGTCGGGATGCCGCCCATGTTGTAATGCACGGTCGGCAGCACCGGGATCGGCTCTTTGGTCACGTCCACACCCGCGAAGATGCGCGCGCTTTCCGAGATACCGGGCAGGCGCAGATGCAGCGCCTCGGGCGGCAGGTGGTTCAGGTGCAGGTGGATGTGATCCTTGTCCGCGCCGACACCGCGGCCTTCACGGATTTCCATGGTCATGCAGCGCGATACCACGTCGCGGCTGGCCAGATCCTTGTAGGTCGGCGCATAGCGTTCCATGAACCGCTCGCCTTCCGAGTTGGTCAGATACCCGCCTTCGCCGCGCGCGCCCTCGGTGATCAGGCAGCCTGCGCCATAAATCCCGGTCGGGTGGAACTGCACGAATTCCATATCCTGCAGCGGCAGACCCTGCCGCGCCACCATCCCGTTACCGTCGCCGGTGCAGGTATGGGCCGAGGTCGCGCTGAAATAGGCGCGGCCATAGCCGCCCGTGGCCAGCACCACCATCTTGGCGTTGAACACATGCATGGTGCCATCGTCCAGCTTCCAGCAGACGACACCCTGACAGACGCCATCTTCCGACATGATCAGGTCGATGGCGAAATATTCGATATAAAACTCGGCCTTTTGCTTCAGGCTCTGGCCATAAAGCGTGTGCAGGATCGCGTGACCCGTGCGGTCAGCGGCGGCACAGGTGCGCTGCACGGGCGGGCCTTCGCCGAATTCGGTCGTATGCCCCCCAAAGGGGCGCTGATAGATCTTGCCCTCTTCGGTGCGCGAAAACGGCACGCCGTAATGTTCCAGCTCATAGACCGCCTTGGGCGCTTCGCGGGCAAGGTATTCCATCGCATCCGTATCGCCCAACCAGTCAGAGCCTTTGACGGTGTCATACATATGCCACTGCCAGTGATCCGGTCCCATGTTCGACAGCGATGCCGCGATGCCGCCCTGTGCCGCCACCGTATGGCTGCGCGTCGGGAACACCTTGGTCACGCAGGCGGTGCGAAGCCCCTGCTCCGCCATGCCCAACGTCGCGCGCAGACCGGCGCCACCGGCGCCCACAACCACGACATCATAGTCGTGGGTTTCATATTGATAAGCTGCCATTGCAACAGTCTCCGAATGTTAAAGCGCGATCTTCGCGATGGCGAACAATCCGGTGGCGGCCGCGCCATAGCTCAGGCAGGTCACCGCAATGATCACGATTTTCTGTGTCGTCCCGTGGACATAGTCCTCGATCATGGTTTGGGCACCCTCGTTGAAGTGCTTGAAGCCAACAATCAGCGTCAGGGCTGCCACAATCGCCGGGAAGGGCCGCGCGAAAGTGGCCAGCACATCGGCATGCGGCGCGCCCAGCATCGGGCCGAACGTAAAGACGAACAGCGGGATCAGGATCAAAAGCGCCACAGAGGACACTTTCATCGACCAGAAATGGGCGGTGCCCGTCTTGGCCGATCCCATGCCCATCGCCCGCTTGCGGTCTGTCAGGTAACGCATGTCCATCCTCCTCAGATCACGGCCACGGTCAGCAGCGTCAGCAGGACCGACCCGCCGATCACCGCATAGCCCAGCTTGTAGGCACTGGGCAGATCCAACATCGCAGCATTGTCCCAGATCAGGTGCCGAATGCCCGCCAGCGTGTGATACCACAGCGCCCACAGCGACAGGAACATCACCAGATCGCCGAACCAGCTTGTGATCACCCCATCCGCAATGGCGAAATATTCGGGCGAGGTCGCCGCCGCCAGAAACCACCACACGATCAACAGCGACGCAAGGATCAGCGCGTTGCCGGTGATCCGCGTCAGGATCGAAGTGATCGAGGTCAGCTGCGGGCGATAGATTGACAGGTGCGGCGAAAGCGGGCGATTGCCCCGGTTCACGTCAGCCATGTGTCCCTTCCTTCTTGGGTTGCGAAAGGGCCGGCGCCAACATTGCACACGACGGTATACCTTTCGATGCCTTTTGCGGCCTTGATACTCTTTTTAGCGGCTCTGTCACGTCAGCACAGCCCCGACATGCAGAAAAATTTGCGCGAAGTGACGCAATGGCGGGTTTCGTGATCACATCAGGATTGGCTGTGATCACAAACCGGCGCCGCCACCGCGCCGCAGCCTCAAACAAACGACTCACACCCGCCGAAACCCGACAGGGTTGAGAAGGTTTCACCTGCCAAAGCCCATCACCACGGACCACCATCGCCGTATTTTGTGATCACATCGGCATCAGGGCCCAGTAATCCAGATCCAGCAAGACATGCGGCTGATACTTGCCATCTTTGCTTTTCAGCCGGAACGCCCCCGCCGCATTGGTCGCCACCAGCCGCAGCCGGATCGCCCCCACGCCGGGCGCGTCTGTCTCGGCCTTGTCCAGCACCTCGGACCACGCCCGGATCGTGTCGCCGCTGAAACAGGGGTTCGCATGCGCGCCCGCGTTCAGCCCCACGATCATCTGCGCATTGGCCAGACCGTTGAACGACAGCGCCCGCGCCATGCTGATCACATGCCCGCCATAGATCAGGCGGCGGCCATCGGCGCGCTGCGTCGCATCGAAATGCACCTTGGCGGTGTTCTGCCACAGGCGCGTGGCGATCATGTGCTCGGCCTCCTCGACCGTGACACCGTCCACATGGTCGATCGTCTCGCCGATCTCGTAATCGCCCCAGCGATGCGGCGCGCCGGACAGGGTGAAATCATAGCGGGTGAAATCCAACCCCGCCGGCACCACCAACTGATCCGGGGTCAAGGCCGGGGCCAGATCCGGCACCACGGTGTCCGGCGCAGGCGCGCTTGTGTCGTTCTTGCGCACCATCACCCAGCGCACATAATCCAGCACCACCTCATCGCGCTGGTTCAGCCCGCGCGTGCGCACATAGACGACCCCCGACTGCCCGTTGGAGTTCTGCTTCAGCCCGATCACCTCGGATGTCGAACGCAGCGTATCCCCGGCATAAACCGGACGCAGCCAGCGCCCCTCGGCATAGCCCAGATTGGCAATCGCGTTCAGCGACACATCCGGCACGGTCTTGCCGAACACGATATGAAACGCCGCCAGATCATCCAGCGGGCTTTGCGGCAAGCCACAGTCCCGCGCGAATGCGTCCGATGAATAAAGCGCATGCCGCATCGGATAAAGCGCGTGATACATCGCCCGCTCGCCCCCCGACACGGTGCGCGGCACGGCATGGTCGATCACCTGCCCGATATGGTAATCCTCAAAGAACCGACCGGCACTGGTCTTGATCGGAACCACATGGAATTGCGGGACTTTCATTCACTGCTCTCCAAGACTGATATCGGGGGAATAGGTGCCCTGCACCTCCTTGGTGACCGCCTGACCGCAGCGCATCACACCATTGGCGGCATCAAACGCATAGGTCGGGCTGCCATGCAGCGCCCAGCCCTTGTTCAGCGCCGCCGTCACCTTGTGGCAGAAGGCGGCGGTGTCATCGGCGGTCAGGAAACGGTACAGTTGCATCATGTCACCCCGGGAAAGGCGAGACGCCAAGCCAGGCGTGGATCGCGGTCATCACCCCGAACAGCACCAGCGTGATGACGACCAGCAGGATATCCTTCTTGGCCGCCCCCGGCGCAGGACGCACCCAAGGACCCGCCCGATTGATCAGGATCACCGACCCCACCGCCCATGCCAGCATCCCGCCGAACAGGATGATCGAGGCCACGTCGCCATTCACCAGCAGATGCGCCACCGCCCAGATCTTGACCGCCGTCAACTGCGGATGCCGCATCTTGCCGCGCAAACGACCTGTGGTCGCACTCATCCCGTAGACGAATACCGCGATCAGCATCAGGACGTTGTTCAGATGCACGGTCCAGCTTGGCGGGGTCCAGAGGGGAATGAACTCGGCCGCGCGATAGCCGAAGATCATCATCAAAAGGCTGGCAACCAGCGCCACGGCGATCAGAGCCTTGCCCGTGTTGCCCATCTGCGCCCGCGCATCGGGGGCCACACGCTTGAGGAAATGGGCGGCGGCCCAAAGGATCACGCCAAGGGTCAGAAGGATCATGGGGAACGCTCCACTCAAAGGGCTGCGATGGCGGATGCCATCACCGGCTTACAGGGCTGCGATGGCGGATGCCATCGCGAGGATCTTCTTGGCCGTCTCGACATGCAGGTTCTCGACGATCTTGCCATCGACCACCGCAACCCCCTGCCCGCTGGCCTGCACCTCCTCATAGGCGGCGATCTGGCGGCGGGCCAGATCAATCTCGGCCTCGGACGGGGCGAAAACCTCATTGGTCACATCGACCTGCGCGGGATGGATCAGGGTCTTGCCGTCAAAGCCCAGATCGCGGCCCTGCTCACATTCCGCGCGCAGGCCGATCTCATCCTTGAACTGGTTATAGACGCCATCAATCGCGATCACGCCATAGGCCCGCGCCGCCATCAGGATCGTCTGAAGCGCCATCTGCATCGGCAACCGATCCGCGCGGCTGCGGCAGTTCAGCTCCTTCGCCAGATCATTGGTGCCCGCCACGAACCCCGTCAGTTGCGGATGCGCGGCAATCGCGGCCGCATTCAGGATGCCCAGCGGCGTCTCCATCATCGCCCAGATCGGCGTGCCGTTGCCCAGAAGGTCCGACAGAGCCTGCACATCATCCGCGGAATTGACCTTGGGCAGCAGGAACACATCCGCCCCCGCATCGCGCAGCGCCGCGACATCGCCCGCGCCCCATTCCGTGTCCAACCCGTTGATCCGGATGATCTTGACGCGTTCCCCAAAACCGCCCGCCGCCAAAGCCTGCGCCAGCGTGCTGCGCGCCTCGACCTTGGCATCGGGTGTCACCGCATCCTCCAGATCGAAGATGATCGCATCCACGGGCAAATCCCGCGCCTTCTCCAGCGCGCGGTCCTTGGAGCCGGGGATATAAAGAACCGAACGATACGGGCGAATGTCCATGGCCTGAGTCTTCCTTGTAATTATCTTGCGCACGGATCGCATTTTTTGGTGGAAACCTTCAAGACTATTCGTGCCGCATCGCAGAAAAAAGCGCATGCCGATGCATACCCGATCTTGGGCGCGGGGCGTTAACCATTATTCAACATGCGAGAGGCACTCTGTCAGGCGGACCATCAGCGAAAGGGTGAAACGATGGCATTGGAACGGACGATACTGACGCTCGGCGTGATCCTTCTGACCCTTGGACTTGCAGCCATCGCGCCCGCGGCACAGGCACAGACCGCGACGCCCTGCGCGCCCCGCGACCGTGTGGTGGAACGATTGGCCGCCACCTATGGCGAAACCCGCCGCTCCATGGGGCTTGGCGCCAACAACGCGGTGGTTGAGGTGTTCGCCAGCGATACCAGCGGCAGCTGGACAATCACCGTGACCCTGCCAACGGGCCTGACATGCCTTGTTGCCAGCGGTCAGGCGTTTGAAACCATGGCAGATGTGCCACCCGCCCCCGGCAAGGGGGCATGACGACCCGCCCCCCCCCCGGTAGGGGGGCATGACCACGCTCAGGTCAGCGCATCCCAGATCAGCTTGATCCCCGTGACGGTCAGAAGGACATATGTCAGCCCAAAGAAGGCGCGTTCCGGCACCAGATAATGCGCCTTCACCCCCAACCATGCGCCCAGCAGCGCGACAGGCGCCAGAAACACATTGGCCAGCATGGTCTGCGCGGTGAAGATGCCCAAAAAGGCATAGGGGATGAATTTGGCGATATTCACCGCCCAGAACACGATCACGGTGGTCGCCTGAAACGGTGTCTTGCCCAGTTTGCGCGACAAAAGCCAGACAGCGGCAGGTGGCCCGCCCGCATGACTGACAAAACTGGTGAATCCCGCCACAGCCCCGGCCAAAGCCCCGGCCCATAACGGCAATTCCGCCCGCGCCGCGCGGATCAGCCCCAGCTTCAGCCCCAACTGCCATGCGACAAAGGCAATCGAGATCCCCCCGATCAGCAGGCGGAACACATCGGCATCGGCGATCGTGTAAAGCCACGCGCCCAAGGCCACCCCCGGCAAGGCGCCAAGGATCAGCAATTTGGCATCCGGCGCGCTCCATTTCTTCCAATAGGGGCGCAGGGTGGCCGCATCCATCAACATCAACAGCGGCAGCATGATCCCCAGGGCCTGTGCCGGCTCCAGGGCCAGCGCCAGAATCGACGAGGCGGCAAAAGCAGCCCCCGATCCGAAGCCCCCTTTGGAAATCCCCGCGAACAGAACCGCCGGTATCGCTACCATGAAAAACTGCGCGTCCAGCTCCATCCCCGGCCCTGCTTGTCAAAAATTGCGCCCTGTCACGCATTTAGCCGCATCCGCGCCCGGACAACAGCCCCCCAACCCGCCGCAGCGCGGCGCAGCACTCTTGCGCGGCGACGCGGAAGGGACTAGGCCATGCGGCAAATTCAACCAAGCGGAGACAGTTCCAATGGCCAGACCCAAGATTGCCCT
>NCJR01000454.1 GCA_002282555.1 Rhodobacterales bacterium 34-62-10 | reverse complement strand
AGCCTGTCAACCGTGGTGCCAAGGCGGATCGCGGTCAGCACATCGGCCATCTGGCGGCGGCGGCCTTCGTGCATCAAGGGCATGGCCGAGGCGAGCGTGGGAATGCCCAGCTTATCGGCCAGCTTTGCCAGACGGTCGAACCGCGCACGGTCCTGCCCGTCATAACGTGGCGCCATGACCAGATGCATCTGGTGCGCATAGCGGCGCGTCAGGGCGCGCGCCTGTGGCAGCCAATCGCCCGCGCCGCTGTCGGATGTGGTTCTTTGCGGCGGGTGCAGCAACAGGTGCAGCCCCTCGGTCTGCCCCTCAAGATCGTCCAGCCGCAGGTCGCAACCCCCCTTGGGCGCGCGGCGACGGCCCAGCGTCAGCAGGCGGCACAGATGCGCCCAACCGGTGCGATTCTCGGGCAGCGCGGTCAGCACCAGCCCCTCGGCCAGATGCAGCGTGGCGGCAGGGATCAGACGCGGACAGGTGAAGCGCGGCCCTTGATCATCGCGCGCACGGGCCGGATCGGGTGGGCCGATCAACCCATGGGTCGCCTGATGCGCCTGCCGTTCGGCCACCTGCCGCGCGATATCACGCGCCGTGGCATGGGCGCGCACGATGCCCGCGACCGTATCCTGATCCGCAATGGCGATGGCCGTGATGCCCAGATTGGCGGCACGCTGCATGAACTCCTCAGGGTGCGACGCCCCGGTGAGAAAGGTGAAATTCGAGGTGATGCAGAGTTCGGCAAACATGATTCTGCAGTATATTCACGTTTTGTTCTTTTTCGAGTCCCATCATGGTGATCACCTGCGGCAGATGGCGCGAAGGTGAGTATTTGGGGAACGATGAAAGGACAGCCGTGTCAGGCTTTTGGACGCAGGCGCATCAGAAGGTAGATGTTGAATCGCGCAAAATTGTCGCGGTTGCGTGTCTGCTGATTCAGGCGCTGATCAAGGCGTGCACGCTTGCGTTCGCTCATCAGCGCGCGGATCGCACGGTGCAAGACCCAGCGCAGGCGGGGTTTGTGGCGGGCCATCTCCTCATCGACGCGGGTCAGACCATAGCCGAAAACGTTGAACAGCCCTTGCTCGATCTCGACCGACGGGGCGGCGGACAGGGTCACATCCTCCTCGCTGATGATATCGAGGGGGAGGGTGGCGAGCATTTCGCGGAAGGCGGCGATGCGGTGACCCCCACCGACAGGGGCGAGCATCCGGTCGCCGGTATATTCCGGCGTGCGGAAGCAATCGGCGACGATGATCTCACCGCCCGGGGCCAGCAGGGTCAGGCATTTCGGCAGCCCCTGATCCAGCGGGATATATTGAAAGCTTTCCGAGAAGAGGCAGAGGTCGAAGCTGCCTGGTGCGGCGGTGAACGCCTCGAACATGCATTCATGCACGCGCGCGGCAGGCGCATTGGCACGGCAGCGCCCGGCAAGGAACGGGCTGGGCACCACGATATCCACGGAATGCCCAAGCGCCAGCAGCTTTTTCGCCGTCTC
>NCJR01000115.1 GCA_002282555.1 Rhodobacterales bacterium 34-62-10 | reverse complement strand
GCGCAGGATGACGCGCAGGACAAGTTCGTGCGCGATTTCGTGGCGGCATGGACCAAGGTGATGAACGCGGATCGTTTCGATCTGGCGTAAGCGGATTTTGCGAGTGCGTGGCGCGGGGCCCCTCGCGCCATGTGGTTAACGAGTGTGAGGCACGTCAACGGAAGTTGGCGTGCTTTTCTCATGGGGCGGTCAGCGGGATCATATGTGGTGATCCGCGCGTCGTTCGCCCTCATGCGGGGCCGCGCACCGAGGAAGGCTTTACCCCATAGCGGCTAGGGTAGTATGTGGGGGCTGGTCGGACAGACCCGATCATGGTCCGACGCACCCGAAGGCAGGAGAAACGATGGCCAGCGACACTCAGGAGCGGCTCCGGGACCATCTGGCCCGGATTTCCGATCTTGCGCCTTATGGGGTATTTCTGGCCTTTGTCGGCCTGCTGAATCTGATGCCCTATGCGGCGCGGGTGCGGCTGGGTGGGTTCGTGTTTGCGCGGGTTGTGGCGCCGTTGGCGGGGTATCGCCGCCGGATCGAGGATAACCTGCGGCTGATCTTTCCCGCGATGCCCGAGGCCGAGCGTGCCCGCGTGACGGCGGCGACGGCGCGCAATATCGGGCGGATGGCGATGGAATTGCTGTCGCCCAAGGGGTTGCGGCAGCGCGCGCTTGCGGCACCCGTGACGGGGCCGGGCTGGGAGGCGATGCAGGAGGCAAAGGCGGCGGGCCGTCCGATCATCCTCGTGTCGGGGCATTTCGGCAATTACGACGTGATCCGGGCGGGCACGATTGCGCATGGGTTTCGCGTGGGCGGCATCTACCGCGCGCTGAACAACCCTTATTTCAACGGCTATTACCTGCGCAATATCAGCACCATCGGCACGCCTTTGTTTGAGCGGGGGCGGCGCGGGATCGGCGAGATGGTGCGGTTCCTGCGCAGCGGCGGCACGGTGGCGATGCTGATCGATCAGCACATGCACAAGGGCGAGCCATTGAATTTCATGGGGCAGACCGCGATGACGGCGTTGTCGGCGGCGGAAATGGCGTTGAAATACAACGCGCTGCTGGTGCCCTGCTATGGAATCCGGCGCAAGGATGGGCTGTCGTTCGAGGCGGTCTTCGAGGCGCCAGTGCCGCATAGCACGGCGGTCGAGATGACGCAGGCCCTGAACAACAGCCTGCAGGCGCGGATCGAGCAGAATATCGACCAGTGGTTCTGGATTCATCGCCGCTGGAAAGGCGGCGCGCCCCATGCGTGAGCGGGGGTGTCGATGGCAGGGCGCGGCATGAGCGGGCTGCGCGACCGGCTGCATAATTTCTGGGTGGATCAGGGCTTTGTGCGCCTGTTCTGGACCAATGCGGCGGAAATTGCGCCGGGGGTGTTTCGGTCGAACCAACCCGATGCGCGGCGGCTGGCGCGGATGCGGGCGCAGGGCTTGCGCGCGGTGCTGTATCTGCGCGGCACCGATGGATCAGCGCCTTACCGGGCCGAGAGACAGGCCTGCGCGACGCTGGGTTTGCAGTTTCACAGTTTCAACATGAGCGCGCATCGCCTGCCGCCGGGGGATCGTCTGCTGGCGCTGATCGATCTGTTCCGGCGGATCGAGAGGCCGTTCTTGCTGCATTGCCGCGCCGGGGCGGATCGCACCGGGCTGGCGAGCGCGGTCTATCTGCTGGCGATCGAGGGGCGGTCGGTGGCCGAGGCGAAGGCGATGCTATCGCTGCGGTTCGGGCATTGGAGCTGGTCATCGACAGGGGTTCTGGACCAGATGCTGCACCATTTCGAGGCGGATCAGCGCGACAGAGGGATCGGGTTCGAGGCGTGGCTGGCCGAGGGTTACGATCCGGTGGCGATCACGGCGCGGTTCGACGCGATGAGCCTGCGTGCGCGGATCAATCAGACGCGGGCGTAAAGGCCACGCGCTGGTCATCAAAGCGCAGACCGATGCGGCCCGCCATCTTGTGAAAGCTGTGCCGCATCGCGATCCGGTTCAGCCGTGGTGATGCCGAGCGGAAGGGGATCGCGTGGATATCGCCGAAGCCGTCGATCAGCACGAATTGCCGCTGCGCGCCACGTTGTCCCAGCACGATATTGGCCGCCGTCATGTCGCCCGCGATCAGCCGCTGGTCAAAGATGCGGCGGGCGAACTGATCAAGGAGGTCGATCAGATCATCGGGCAGCGGGCCTTTGGCGGCGAGGGATTTGAGGGTGCGCCCGAGACGTTCGCCGGGCAGAGCGATGCGTTCGACCGCCAGAACCGGGCCGATGTCGCTGTCGCAAAAGCCGTAGAGATTGGGGATCGGCAGCGCCTCATGCGGGGTTCCGCCGAGGCGGGCGGTCAGATAGCATTCGCTTTCCTTGAAGAACGGATGCCACAGGGTGCGCGGGGCCAGTTTCAGCATCAGGCGGCGGAAATTTCCTAGATCGGCGGGGGTCAGCCGCACATCCGCGCCCTCGGGCAGGCCGAGGGCCGCTTGCAGCGTCTTGGGGGCCTTGAACAGCAGGGCGGGATGATCGGGATGGTCATAGACCAGACGGTCCTGCCCCTTGGCCACCGGGCCCAGATGCGCGAGTTTGAGCGGGGTTGTCGGCAGGGGCAGGGTCATGTGACCGCCCCACCGCCGCCGACCAGACCGGCGGTCGCGCGGTAGCCTTCCAGCAGGGCGCCGAAATCGGGATCGGTCCAGTGCAGGTCCGGGACCTTGGTCTTTTCCTTGAGCAGAGAACGTTCCAGCCGGTCAAGGTTGGCCTGCGCCCATGGCCCCTGCGGGCGGCGCATGCATTTGTCGAAGTCGATCAGCCAGATCTGGCCCTGAGCGTCCAGCAGGATGTTGCGGCAATTCAGGTCCGTATGATCGACGCCGCTTGCGTGCAGGCGGGCGATCACCGCCCCGATCCGCATCCAATCGGCGACGGGCAACGCGCCTTGGGCCAGAACATCGGCCAGCGGGCGGCTGTCGGGAATACGCTCCATCAGCAGGTCGGCGCGGTAGAAGAACAGGCCGGGTCGCATACGTGCCGCCACAGGGCGCGGCACCGGCAGACCTTGGTCCTGCATCCAAGCCAACAGGGTGAATTCGCGCATGGCGCGGGTGTTTTCAACCGGTTCGCGCCAATAGCGGTCCTTGATCACGCGCCCCACCATGCCGCCACGCCAATAGTGGCGCAGGACCATGTCGCGCCCCTGATGATGCAGGAACCACGCGGTGTTGCGCCCGGTCGAGGTGCCGGTCAGACGGCCCGTCCGGTCAAGCCAGTCGGGATCGAACAGGTCCGGTTCCATCCGGGGCAGGAGGTCCGCGTCATGCCAGATGATATCCCGGCCCGCGCGTGTCGTTGCGATATCAGCCATGCCGCCACACCCGTGTCAGCGCCACAGCTCATCGACCCAAGCCACCGGCAGGACGCGGCGATACCATTTCCCGCTGCGGCCGATGATGGCATCAGGCGGGTTGGGTTTGCCGTGGAAGACGACGACTTTCGCACCTTTGGGGATGCGGGCGGGCTTGAAAAAGCCCATGATGCCCCGGTGCATGCAGTGGCGTTTGAAACTGACGCACCAGCCCTTGGGCCAATAGGTCATCTTGCCCTGACGCGAGAAATAGGAGGTGACGAATTCCTGCTCGTTCCGGTAATCGGCCTGCGCGGAGGCCAGCGATTTGGCAAGATAGCCGATCAGGTCGCCATGCCCGCCTGCGGTATAGCGGAAAACCGAGGTATTGCCCGTCTCGTCGCGCTTGTCCCATTCCTTGATCACGATGAAATCGCCGGGCGGGTCGAAGAACGCGTCCAGCGGGCCGGTGATCACGATATCGACGTCAAGAAACAGTGTGGGTCCGGTCAGGTCATAGAGGGGGGATGCAAAGACCGTGACCTTGAGCCAGCCATGCAGCCGGGTCCAGCCGGTGGCGGCGTCAAATTCGGGGATGCCGATGGCGGGCAGGGGGTGGGTTTCGATGCTGGGATCAATGCCGGTGGTGTCATCGGTCAGGCAGACGAAGCGGTAAGGGCGCGACATGTTGCGCCGCACCATCGAGGCCAGCTTGTTCACATAGTCGGGGCCGTATTTCGTGCCCCATTTCACGCAGAGGATATTGACCGGTTCCATCGAATGCTTTCACGACTGCCGCAGGCGATGCGCCGGGCCGATTTCACGGCGCAAACTGTCAGGTAATGGCACTGGTTGCAAGGCCGTGCCACAGCGCGCGGGTCACAGGGAGCGGGCCATGGGGAGCGGGGGGCGGCGGCGCGGCGCCACCTTGCCCCGGCGCGGTCTTTGGGGCAGTGTCCGCGCGCAAATGCCAAGCCGGGACCGGGGCCATATCCATGCAGGACAACAGCATAAGCGGCGATCTGACGGCCATGATCATCCATCTGGCAAGGGCCGAGGACCGCCGTGATCAGGTGGCGGCGCTGCGGGCGGCGCTGCCCTGCGCGTCCGAGGTGGTCTGGGCGGTGGATGCGCGCGCGCCGGGGGCGATGGCGGCGGCGGGTCTGGCCGAGGCGGTGCCCGTGCATCTGTCGCCGCGTTACCCGTATGGCTTGCGTGACACGGAAGTGGCCTGTTTTCACAGCCACCGCAAATGCTGGCAACGGATCGTGGATACGGGGCTGGAGGCGGCGCTGATCCTTGAGGATGACATTGCGCTTGATCCGGTGGTGTTTCCGGCGGCGCTGCGTCTGGCCCTGTCGGTGATGCAGCCCGGCGATGTGATCCGTTTCCCCTATAAGCGGCGCGAGGATGTGGGCCGGGTGATCGCGCAGGATGGCGCGATTGTCCTGCGCCTGCCGCAGGAGGTGGCTTTGGGGATGCAGGCGCAGCTTGTGACGCGTGAGGCGGCGCAGCGGTTGTTGCAGGCGACCGCGCGGTTCGACAGGCCGGTGGATTGCCTGTTGCAGATGCCGTGGGAACATGGCGCGCGGGTGCTGAGTGTCTGGCCTTCGGGGGTCAGCGAACATTCGGCGGATCTGGGCGGCAGCACGATCGGGCACAAGGCGCATGGCTGGGACAAGATCAAGCGCGAGATCATGCGGCCGTTTTACCGCCGGCAGATTGCGCGCCTGTCGCGGGCCCATTTCGCGCGGATGCCCTAGGGCGTGTTACGCCGTCCCGCTGGGACGCGTGGTTTGGGCGCGGGCCACCGCCTCGGCCCGGATCATGGGGCCGGTGTCGGCGGGCAGGTCATCCATGATGGTCAGGGCCAGTGTCACGGTGTCGGGGGCGGCTTTCAGCACGGATTTCTTGAAGAACGGCAAGTGTCCGTGGTGCAGGATGAAATAGGGCATCGCGATCACAAAGCCGAAGCGCGCGGTGGCGGCAAGGCACAGGGTGATGCGCGCCTGTCGCCCGGCCGGGGTGGTGGGATCGCTGGCCAGCACGCTGTCCTTGACGGGCTGAACGAGCGGGTCGATCACCAAAAGGTGCCGCGTGACAGCGTCCAGCGCGTGATCGGACAGGGCGGCCAGCCGGTCGGGAAGATCCGCGATTTCATGGGTCGCTGTATGGGTGAAGCCGTGGCGCAGCACCCATTGGGAAAAGCCCACCTCACCGCGCCGGACCGTCAATTGCTTGCTGTCGCGGATTTGCAGCCGTTTCCAGAAGCGCAGGAAAGCGGGGTCGCGCAGGATCGCAGCACCGATGCGCCAACTGCTGGAGACATAGTGGAAGCGGCGGTTGGAGGGGTTGAAATCCCATGCGATGCGAGCGTGATCCTGTATGTCGACCTTGCGGATGCCGAAATTCGACACGCAGCCCGTGAAATCGGTGTTGCAGGCGCGGGCCTGGGCGAACCAGTGGCCGGATGGGTCCACCAGCCATGCGGAATCGTTGAGCACCCAGAGGCAGCGCAGGTCGGGCAGCATCGCGGCGATGGACAGGATGGCGTCGCGGTAGCCGCCGAAATCATAGCCGATATTAGGCCGCTCGATCACCCGGAAGGCGGTGGCGGCAAGGCTGGCGCGGTCCTTGTCCGTGAGGGGGCAGTTGGAGACGACAAGGGGGCTGATGCCCTGCTGGACCATCGCGTTGATCATGCTTTGATGCGAGGGCAAAACGCCTTTGTCGGGGAAGATCAGGCAGATGCCGATTTCGGCTCCGGGCGGTACTGCGCCGTTGGTTACCCGCATCAGGCGCTTTTTGCGCAGGTCATAAAGCGGCAGGAAGGTCAGGTGGCGGAAGGGTTCGGCCAGTGTTTCCAGCGTTTTGGGGATGGCGCGTTTCAGTTCGCGCCGGATCTTCCACAGGGGCAGGCTCATGCGTGCGGGCCTGCGGTGGGGGATGTGTGATCCTGCTGCGGCATGGCTGTGGTCTGGTCCTGATCCTGCCGTGGCGGGGTGTTTGCATGGGCGATTGCGCGCAATCTAGTGGTGCGGGCGCGGCCCCGCAACCGCGATCACGTCGGCGCTTTCGCTTGGGGCCAGCGCGCGCTAGGGTCGCGGGTGAATGCGGATTGCGGCAGGGGAACGATATGGCGATCAGAACGGCGATCATCGGCTTGGGGATCATGGGGCGGCGGATGTTGGAGCATATGCTGACGCATCCCGCCTATGATCCGGCGTTCCTGTGGGACCCGAACCCGGCGAATATGGCTTTGGCGCGGGATTTGGCGCCGGGGTCTGTTCTGGCCGACAGCGCGGAGGCGGCGATGGCGGGGGCTGATCTGGTCTATCTGGCCTTACTGGCCGCTCTCTCCGTCACGTCTGCGGTTCAAGCAGCTGATGCCCTGACGATTGATGCCCATCGTGATGCCAATTGCGGATGTTGC
>NCJR01000453.1 GCA_002282555.1 Rhodobacterales bacterium 34-62-10 | reverse complement strand
CGCGGCATTATGGGTGATCAGCGCCGTGGTCGTGCCCAGTTCGCGGTTCACGTCGACCAGCGCCTCCAGAACGGTCACACCCGTCTTGCTGTCCAGCGCCCCGGTCGGTTCGTCGCATAACAGGATATCGGGTCGCTTGGCGATGGCACGGGCGATGGCCACGCGTTGCTGTTCCCCGCCCGATAACTCCGATGGAAAATGATCCAGTCGCGCCGACAGCCCCACCCGTTCCAGCGCCTCTTCCGGGCGTATCGGCCGATCCGCGATTTCCGTGACCAGCGCCACATTCTCGCGCGCGGTCAGGCTGGGAACCAGATTGTAGAACTGAAAGACAAATCCCACATGCGCACGGCGAAACGCGGTCAATCCCGCATCACCAAGCGCTGTGAGGTCCTGATCCCGGAACATCACGCGTCCCGAACTCGGCTGATCCAGCCCGCCAAGAATGTTCAGCAGTGTCGACTTTCCAGACCCCGAGGCCCCCAGCAGCACGACCACCTCGCCATCATACAGCGTGATCGACACCCCCGCCAGCGCGTGTACCGCCACCGGACCAGTGCGATAAACCTTGGTGATCTCCTCGGTTGTCAGAACCGCAGACCGTGTGGTTGATGGCCATGTCATAGCACCAGTCTAACACTGGTCCGGCCTGCCGTTCTTGATCTGTCGCAAGGCCTTCAGCGGTCTGCGCATCACGCGAAGATGAAATCCTCGACACCAAGGGTTGCTGCCGTGCCGTCGAATATCAGAACCGTATCCGTTGAAGCCCCGGCCTTGATGATGGCAAAGTTGTTCCATTGCGTGATGGTCAGGTCCTCGAAACCATTCGTCAGCGAATGGGCGCCAAGGTCGATCCTGTCGGTGCCATCCACATAGTCACGGATCAGATCGCGGCCAAAGCCGGTTGCAAAGACGAACACGTCCGCGCCCGCACCACCGGCCATGAACTCATTTCCGCCACCGCCGATCAGCCGATCATCGCCAAGGCCACCAAAAAACGTGTCGTTGCCCGCCCCTCCGATCAGCACGTCATTGCCACCGCCGCCGTTCAGAAAATGTCCCGCTGTGGCACCCGTCGCATCAACTGTGTCATTGCCGGTAAAGCCATTGATCTGCTCCACGCCGCTCCAACCGCCAACCGCGACCGCCATCCCTCCTGCCAAGCCGATCTGGGCGCGGTCAAATCCGCTTGTGCCGCTGTCATTGATGCTGTCCGCGCCCTCGATCATGTAAAGATCCGACCCGTCGCCGCCATCCATGACATCGGCTCCCTGATTGCCGACCAGCGTGTCATTGCCAGCGTCACCATGAAGAATATCGATGCCCAGCCCACCGATCAGGATGTCGTTTCCGCCATTACCGGAAATCGCGTCATCCCCATTGCCGCCGAAAACCGAGTCATTGCCAGACCCCCCGATCAACTGATCCGCGCCATCTGCGCCTTGCAACGAGAGTGCGACTGCGTTGCCGCTTGCATCTATGGTGTCGTTTAAA
>NCJR01000452.1 GCA_002282555.1 Rhodobacterales bacterium 34-62-10 | reverse complement strand
CAGCCCCCAAACGGAAAAGATAGGCCAGATGCTGCTTCTCATCGATAACTACGACAGTTTCACCTATAATCTGGTGCATTATCTTGGCGATCTGGGCGCAGAAGTCACTGTGCGCCGTAATGATGCGCTGGATGTGCAGGCGGCCATGGCGATGAACCCGTCGGGGATCATCCTGTCGCCCGGTCCCTGCGACCCGGATCAGGCGGGGATCTGCCTTGCGCTGACCGCCGCGGCAGCCGAGACGCGTACACCACTCCTTGGTGTCTGTCTGGGCCATCAGACCATCGGTCAGGCCTTCGGCGGCAAGGTGATCAGATGCCACGAAATCGTGCATGGCAAGATGGGCGAGATGCACCACGCCGGGCAAAGCCTGTTCGCTGGTCTGCCCAGCCCGTTTCAGGCGACGCGCTATCATTCGCTGGTGGTCGAGCGGGAAACCCTGCCCGATTGCCTTGAAGTGACCGCGTGGTTGGAGGATGGCACCATCATGGGTCTGCAGCATCGTGACTTGCCGATCCACGGTGTGCAGTTCCACCCTGAATCCATCGCCTCGCAGCACGGGCATGCGATGTTGCAGAATTTCCTGAATGTGATGAAGGTCCCGGCATGAGTGACGCGCTGAAACCGCTGATCGGCCTTGCCGCCGAGCGCGCCTTGACCCGCGCTGAGGCGGAAACCGCTTTCGGCATCCTGTTTGCGGGCGAAGCCACGCCCAGCCAGATCGGTGGCCTGCTGATGGCGCTGCGCACAAGGGGCGAAACGGTGGATGAATATGCCGCCGCAGCGACCGTCATGCGGGCCAAATGCCACGCCGTGCGCGCACCCGCAGGGGCGATGGATATCGTGGGCACCGGCGGCGATGGGATGGGCACGCTGAATATTTCAACCGCGACAGCCTTTGTCGTGGCGGGCGCAGGCGTGCCTGTGGCCAAACATGGCAACCGCAACCTCAGTTCCAAATCCGGCGCAGCCGATGCCCTGACCCAGTTGGGTATTCAGGTGATGATCGGTGCGCAAATCGTTGAAAAAGCACTGAATGCTTGCGGGATCGCCTTCATGATGGCCCCCATGCATCACCCGGCCATGGCCCATGTCGGCCCGACACGGACCGAGCTTGGCACGCGGACGATCTTCAACATCCTTGGCCCGCTGACCAATCCCGCAGGCGTGAAACGCCAGCTGACCGGTGCCTATCGGCGCGACCTGATCCGCCCAATGGCCGAGGTTCTGGGCCAGCTGGGATCGGAGCGTGCGTGGCTGGTGCATGGATCGGATGGCACGGATGAGATGACCATCACCGGCATCAGTTGGGTGGCCGCTTTGGACGAAGATGGCACGATCCGCGAGATCGAATTGCACCCCGAGGATTTCGGCCTGCCCGTCCATCCGTTCGAGCAGATCATCGGCGGTACACCACAAGAAAACGCCGCCGCCCTGCGCGCGCTGCTGGACGGGGCGCATAGCGCCTATCGTGATGCGGTGCTTTTGAATGCAG
>NCJR01000114.1 GCA_002282555.1 Rhodobacterales bacterium 34-62-10 | reverse complement strand
CGGCACGGGGAATCCGCGGCCATCATCGAGGTATTCACCCGCGACCATGGCCGCCACGCCGGTGTCGTCCGTGGTGGTGCCAGCCGCAAGATTGCCCCCATCCTGCAACCCGGTGCCCAGCTTGACGTGACATGGCGCGCCCGGCTCGAGGATCATATCGGCAGCTACACCGTCGAACCCCTGCGCTCCCGCGCGGGCGCGCTGTCGGACCGGCAGGCCTTGGCCGGGCTGAACGCGGTGACGGCGCTCCTGCTCTTCGCCCTGCCCGAGCGCGAGGGGCATCCCGCCCTCTATGCCCGGTCCGAGGCGCTTCTGGATCTTCTGGACGATCAGGACATCTGGCCACTGGCCTATCTGCAATGGGAACTAGCCCTTCTGGAGGAGACAGGCTTCGGTCTGGACCTGTCCACCTGCGCCGTGCTGGGGCATGGGGCCAATGACCTCAGTTATGTCTCGCCCCGCTCTGGCCGCGCGGTGTCGCGCGCCGGGGCAGGGGACTGGGCCGCCAAACTTCTGCCCTTGCCACCCTGCCTGATGGGTCATGGTCCGGCACCTGACCACGACATCGCCGAAGGCTTCCGCACCACGGGGCATTTTTTGCGCGAACATCTGGCCCCCGCGCTTGGCAACAAACCCCTGCCCGAGGCGCGGGCGCGTTTCGTGGACGGCTTCACCCGGCGTATCGGCGCGCCCTGATCAGCGCAGCGCCAGCACCAGATCGACCAGCGACCCCATCGGGCTGGCATTGTCGACCCCGTCCCGCGCGGTCAGATCCTGCATGCCCACATGGGCGGCATAGATGATCCGCGCCATTTCGGGATTGGTGATCTCGACCTCGGTCAGCAGCGACTGAATGAACCCGATCCGCGCCCGGTCCACCTCGGCCAGCGCCGCCGCGACGCCCGCATCCTCGCGCGCCCATGCCCGGATCGCAGGCTCTACCGCCAGATCGCCCAGCGCCGGATGCGCACTGCCCGCCACGATCTGCCCCAAACGGCGCAGCTTGGCCACAGCCGTGGGCTGATCGGCCAGCGCCTCGGGGATGTGCTCCACAGCCCCTTCCGCCCAAAGTCCCAACATCTGACGGTGAAAATCGGGCACATCGGCAAAATGCCAGTAGAAAGACCCCTTGGTCGTGCCCAACCGCCGCGCCATCGGTTCCGCCTTGAGCGCGACAGGCCCCGCCTCGGCCAAGGCCTCAAGCCCGGCCATCAGCCAATCGGATCGTTTCAGGCGGGCGCGTTTGTCCATATCCCGGCACTACGCGGACCTCGTGATTCCCACAACAACGGACATATCAGGGCTGTCGATATGTCGCGCTGCGTTGCAGCATTGCACGGCAACGGCAGACAACTTGCCCTATTTCGCAGCATCTGCCGCAGCAGGCCAATCCATTCCCGCCGCGCGGCCCAGCACAACGGCGCTCAGCAAGCCGTTCCCCGACAGATACCCGCTATCCGCCGTGCCCGACACACCGCAAGCCGCCCCACCTGCTGCATGCAGGTTCGGAAACAACGTCCCATCCTCATGCCGCACGCGTCCCGTGCCCGTCACATCCAACCCACCCTGCGTATGAAACAGCGCGCCGGTGACACGCACGGCAGCATAGGGCGGCGTCAGCGGCGGCGTGTGAAAGCTGCGCCCAAATTCATCCACGCCGCCCTGCGGGATCGCAGCCAATGTCTCGGCCAAAGCCGCCTCGGGCAGCCCCGTCACCGCCGCCAGCTCCGCCACAGTCGCCGCCGTCTTGACCGCCCCCTGCGCCTCGGCCGCCTGAAAATCCGCAAATTGCCGCGCGACGCCAGCGATGCGGGTGTCGAACACCGCCCAGGCCTGCCCCTGCGGTTGCCCCATCACCGCCCGCGCCGCCTCGGAATAGCCCTGCGCCTCGTTCCAGAAGCGCCGCCCGTCAAGGTTCACCTGCACGCCGCCCTCGGTGATCACCGCCCATGTGATCAGGATACCATGCGGATGCGCCACATTGCCGTGCCCCTGATAGGCCCCCAGATGCCGCGTGCCAGCCCCCAGCGCCGCACCCCACAGCACAGCCTCGCCCCGGTTGCCATCATGCCCGAACCACAGCGCATCCGAAATCGCAGGCATATGCTGCGCCACCATCGCCCGGTTCCCGCCATAGCCGTTACAGGCCAGGATCAGCCGCGCGCACCCGATCGCCTCGGTGCTGCCATCGGGCAGGGTGACCGTCACCCCGGTGATCACCCGCCCTTCGTGATGCAGCACGGTCGCGCGGCGCTCGCAGATGATGTCGATGCCTTGCGTCTCGCAGGTCTGGCGCAACCGGTCCACCAGTTCCGCGCCGGACCGCGTGGGCAATCCATGCATCCGCCGCCGCGCATGGCCGGGATAGTCGAAATCGGTCACGACCGAAAACGGCAGCCCGAACCGTGCGGCCAGCCAGTCAATCGCGGGACCTGATCCGCTGGCCAAAGCCGCGACCAGTTCAGGGTCATTCTCGTCATGCGCCTTGCGCTGGATATCGGCAGCGAACAGCGCCGCATCATCTGCAATCCCCGCCGCTGCCTGAAACGATGTGCCTGCCGCCGGGATCAGCCCCGCGGACAGCGCGGTGGACCCGCGCGGCACCGGATCAGCCTCGATCACCAGCACCTCTTGCCCCGCCTCCCGCGCGGCCAGCGCCGCGACCATCCCGCAGGCCCCCGCGCCGATGATCAGTGTCTGCACCTCAAGATCGAACCCCGTGACGGGCGTGGCGGCGATGTTCATGACCTATCCCTTGTCCTGCCCGTCAAAACGCTGCCCCATGGCCAGCATCTCGGCCGTGCCGATCCGCGCGTTCAACCCGTCGAAATCGAACATCCGGTCCGCAAAAGGTGTGTTCGATCCATGGGCGCGCAAACTGGCATAGTAATCCTGCGCCGTGCGCGCCAAGGCCCGCACGATCCCGCCCGGAAAGATCACGATATCGAACCCAAGCGCCTGCAAGTCGCTGGCTGATGTGATGGGCGTATGCCCGCCCTCCACCATATTCGCCAGCAGCGGCACCCGGCCCTTGAAGGTCTGCGCCACCTGCGCCAGCTCATCCCCCGTGCGCGGGGCCTCGATGAACAGCACATCAGCCCCGGCCGCCACATAAGCCTCGGCCCGGTCCATCGCGGCGGCAAAGCCTTCCACCGCAATCGCATCGGTGCGCGCGATGATCAGCGTGGCGTCACTGGCCCGCGCATCCGCCATGGCCGCAATCTTGCCCGCCATTTCCTGTTTCGATATCAGCGATTTATCCGCCAGATGCCCGCAGCGCTTCGGGTATGTCTGATCCTCCACCTGCAAGGCCGATGCGCCCGCGCGCTCATAAAGCCGCATCGTGCGCTGCGCGTTCAGCGCATTCCCGAACCCGGTATCCGCATCAATAATCACGGGCAAAGCCACCCGGTCCCGGATCAACGCCATCGTATCGGCCATTTCCGACACCGAGGTCAGCCCAATGTCAGGCCGCCCCAACCGGGTATATGCGACAGCCGCCCCAGACAGATAGAGCGCCTCGAACCCCGCTTGTTCGGCCAGCGTCGCGGTCAGCCCGTCATAGACACCGGGCGCGATCAGGATCTCAGGCTGGCTCAGCCGCGCGCGCAGGCTCATACCGCGCCCTCCAGCAAAGCAATCGTCTCGGCGCAACTCATCACATGGGTGACCGTTCCCAGCGACAGGATCGTCGCCTCATGCACATCCTGCCGGAACGCGGCGCAGCCATCCGACAGCATGATCGTCTCGATATTCCGCAAATGCGCGTCGCGCAGGGTGCTGGCCACCCCGCCATTCGTGACGATCCCGCCCACGATCAGCGTGTCGATATTCAAAGCCCGCAGGATATATTCCAACCGCGTCTGATAAAACGCGGAATAGGCGACCTTCTCGACCACATAATCCGCAGGGGCCAGAGCATCCACCAGCCTATGCCCGAAACTGCCGGGCGCAAAATCCCCCGTCGTCAGGAACGGTCGCAACGCCTTCAGATGCGGCGCAATCAACGGCACCCCACCGGGACCGGGCACCAGCGTGAACTGCGCCGACACATAGGTCCCCCCCTTGGCGCGCAAAGCATCGCGCACCGGGGCGACCCGCTCGGGCAGCACCGCAATCGCATCCGCGCCTTGCCCGGCACGGCCATAGGCACCCTCGGGATGCAGAAAGTCGTTCTGCAAATCAATCGTCAAAAGCGCCGTGCGCTTGGGATCAATCGTGCTCAGTGCGCCCATGGATCAAACCTCCTGCCGGGTGATGATGGTATTGCCGTAAGCATCGACCGTGCCGATCAGACCGGGTTCGATCAAAACCGTCGTGTCGGGCTGCTCCAGAATGGCGGGTCCGTGGATCACGGCACCGACAGGCAGGTCCAGACGGTTGTAAATCGCCGTATCATGCCAAGCATCCCCGAAATGCACGGCACGCGTGCCCTTGCGCGCATCCTCTGCCGTGCCCGTCCCGCGCGGGGCCAGTGTCGCCAGATCGAACTTGGGCCGCCGCCCCGTCACGGCCGAGCGCAGGTTCATCACCCGCCGCGCGCCCTTGGCCAGCAATCGGCCATAGGTGGCCTTGTAAGCTGCATCAAACGCCTCGGCGATCTCAGCCCGCGTCGGCGGCACCACGCGACCATCCGTGATCGTCACCGGCAAGGGCACCGCCACCGTATGGGTCTGCCCGACATAGGCCATATCCAACTCAAACGTGGTCTCGCGCGCCTCAAACCGCGTCTGGGCCGCGTCCAGCATCGCCAGACCCTGATCCATATGCGCCTGCATGAACCCGGCCAGACTGCCCTCATCCAGCCCGTCCACCATGGCGTTGATGGTCTGGACGAAATCCTGCCGCATATCGGCAATCACGCAGCCCATCGCGGATGTCACGCCGGGATAACGCGGCACAATCGCCCGCGCCAACCCCACATCCGCCAGCATCGCGCCGGAATGCAGCGCGCCACCCCCACCAAAGGGCATGAAGGCAAATCGCTTGGGATCAAAGCCCCGCTCGATGCTCACCAAACGGATCGCCCCCGCCATCCGGCTGTTGGCGACGCGCAAGATCGCCTCCGCCGCCGCCAGCGTGGACAGGCCCAAGGGCCCCCCCACATGCGCGTCAATCGCGCGCGAGGCCGCCTCGACATCCAGCCGCGTCAGCTTGCCGCCGATGGGATTGTCAGGATCAATCCGGCCCAGAACCACATTGGCATCCGTCACCGTGGGCCGCGTATTGCCAAGACCATAGGCCACCGGACCGGGGTTCGATCCCGCACTTTCCGGCCCGATCATCAGCAAGCCGCCCTTGTCGACCCAGGCGATCGATCCACCGCCCGCGCCAATCGTCGTGATCTCGATCATCGGGGACCGCACGACCATGCCGAAATCAATGGATGTCTGCGGCGACAGCATCGACTTGCCCCCCGCGATCAAGGACACGTCAAAACTCGTGCCGCCCATATCGCCGGTGATCACATCGGGAAACCCCGCGGTCTGCGCGATATACGCCGCCGCAATCACCCCCGCCGCTGGCCCTGACAGGGCCGTGCGCACCGGCAGACGGCAGGCGGTATCCACCGCCATCACCCCGCCATTGGACTGCACGATCATGAACTCGCCGCCGAAACCGTCCTGTTTCAAGGCAGTCTCCAGCCGGTCCAGATAGCCCGACACCTCAGGCTGCAAATAAGCGTTCAAAGCTGTGGTCGAAAACCGCTCGAACTCCCGGATCTCCGGCAGGATCTCGGAGGAGGCCGAGACATGCGGATTAGGCCACATCTCACGAAGAACCGCCACCGCCGCCGCCTCATTCGCAGGGTTGGCATAGGCATTGGCAAACATCACCGCCACCGCTGCACAGCCCTGATCCAGCAGATACCGCGCCGCATCCCGCACCGCGTCCAGATCAACAGGCGTGCGGATCGACCCATCCGCCAAGACCCGCTCCGGCACCTCAAGGCGCAGATCGCGCGGCACCACAGGCGTGAAATCCCCGCGCAGCCCCCATGTCCGGGGCCGGTCGCGCCGCCGCATCTCCAGCACATCGCGCAGGCCCGCCGTGGTGATCACGCCGATCTTGGCACCCTTGCGCTCCAGCAACGCATTGGTCCCCGCCGTCGTGCCATGCACCACCACCGCCACCGTGGACAGGTCCGACACCTGCCGCGCGATCCCGTCCAGGAACCCGCCCGATTGATCAGGCCGCGTCGTGGGCACCTTGGCGACTGTCGCCGTCCCCGCCGCCTCATCCAGCACGAAAACATCCGTGAACGTCCCGCCCACATCGACGCCGATCATGCGCCCCGCGATTGTCCCCGCGCTCATGCCTGCACCTCTTTCCATGCGGACCCGTATGTTTTCTCCGCCTCATCCGCCGTGATCAGACCCAGCGCCACATCCCGCGCCACCGCCTGCGGATCACGCAAGCCCGGCGCGCCGTAACCGCCGCCGCCCGGCGTCTCCAGCCGCACGGCCTGTCCCTGCGTCAGCTTGATGCCCCGCATCTTTGACGCCAAGGGCGGGTGATGCCAGCCATCCGCCTGCTCATAGGAAAAGACGTTCATCGCCGCCTCACCACCGCCTGCGGCCCCCTTGGGCGCAAAGCGCCCGCGCTCGCCGAACAGAAACGCCTCGGCGCCGTTCTCCTCCAGCACCTCGATCTCATAGACAGCACCCAAGCCCCCGCGATGCGCACCGGCCCCCGCGCTGTCAGGCCGCAGCGCCCATTGCCGGAACATCACCGGATAGGCCGCCTCCAAAATTTCCATCGGCGGGAT
>NCJR01000451.1 GCA_002282555.1 Rhodobacterales bacterium 34-62-10 | reverse complement strand
TCCACATCTTCGGTTTTATTTTATGACCGCGGTCATAAAACCGTGCAGCCAGCCGCTCCCACCATTTTATGACCGCGGTCATAATTTTGGGTATCCCACGCTGCGTCCCGCTACTTCTCGCTGATCTGCTGATGGTGGCGTCGCTCCGTGGCTCCCAGGCCCTCGCGCCATTTTATGACCGCGGTCATAAATTCTATCGCTGCGGCATCATGCGCCTGCTGACATGAGGAACTGGGCTGGAATAAAGGATTGCGCTCTCTTTCCAAGGAGGACGGAACGGAAATATCCAGCCGCATTCCTGATCTTCTCACCTCGCTCCACCAAGCCCAGGACAGTCAGCACAACCGCCAAGATGCCGTGCTTTTCAGCCGCCTTGCGCATGAGTGCTTCGGGAATTGGCACAAATGTTCCAAGTTTCCATGCGAAGTTCCCTAGTTCCTCGATTGAGCGTAAGGGCTGATCAGCAAATTGCATGGCTTGTGGGCAGGCTCTCACGATGTCGGTGACGCTTAGTCTTTCTATGGCGGCGATATTTGCTGTGCTGCCGCCTGTGGTGGGCATGTCCTGAGTTCTGTCTTCTTCGATCTTTCTCTGTCCGCAAACGTCAGCGAACCGGACCGGTTTTCCACAATCGTCCGCTGGTTCATTCAATAGATATTCTTTCTGTGACTCTTGAATGTGCCGCTCATTTTGCACGGGGCTGCCGCTCATTTTGGATGTCGTCGAGAGGGCTGCGCGCAGCTTATCCGCAACCCCTGACAGGATTTTGACGTCGGTTTCGCGGCGCAGGCTCTGCCGGATGGTTGCGATTGTGGCTTCATCCACGATTGTGTCGTTAGCCTGGTGCTCTACGTGGGTGTTCTCAGCGATTTCGGCAAGGAGAGCGTAGACCTCATGCCGATGATATCGGATGAGATCTGCTTTCTCCTTTGCACGCCCGGCCGCTGCCTCGATGGCATCGGCTGCGTCCAGAAGCGGTGAGATGTCGATCCCGAAGATCATATCATCACCATGTGGATGCTTCACCCGGTAACGCTTGCCATTCGAAGATCTCTGCCTGCGGATCAGAGCATGGGCTTCCAGCTCCACAAGATGGCGGCGCAGACTTGCTTCCGACTTCATGCATCTGGCCGTGATGCTCTTGTTGGAGGCGTAGATGATCAAGGGGCCGCTGTCCGGCAGGAAGCTCAAAAGGGCTTGCAAGCTGGCCAGGGCAGGGCCGCTGACCCCAAATTCCTTGCGACCTTCCCGGAGGATATTGAAGATCGTCCAGATCGCTGACCTGACGTTCGATTGGTTTGTGGTGTTTTTCATGGCTAATCGCCGGATGCGAAGCCCCACGTCCATCCAGGGCGGATGGTTACAGATTTTTACCTGTTTTGCTTGACATGACTCAGCCACCCGACGAATCGGATCTTGACTGAAAGGCGATTTGTGATAGACCTATTAGTGCAACGTAAAGGGTCTCTCGGGGTGTCATGCCTCGGGGGACTTTTTTTA
>NCJR01000450.1 GCA_002282555.1 Rhodobacterales bacterium 34-62-10 | reverse complement strand
TCGTGCAGGGCAAACGCATGACCACAGCGCGGGCGCGCGATTACGCGGCGCTAAAACCCAAACTGATGGCCTCGGTGTTGGAAAGCTTCTACCGACTGCGCGCTGCCTATGACCTGGTGATTGTCGAGGGTGCGGGCAGCCCTGCCGAGGTAAACCTGCGCGCGGGCGACATTGCCAATATGGGCTTTGCCCGAGCCGCCGATGTGCCGGTGATACTGACCGGTGATATCGACCGTGGCGGCGTGATCGCGCAGGTCGTGGGCACGCAGGCGGTTATTGAACCGGCGGATGCCTCGATGGTAAAAGGGTTTATTATCAACAAATTTCGTGGCGATCCTCGTTTGTTCGACGACGGTTACGCGATGATTGAACAGATCACCGGCTGGCGAGGTTTTGGTGTGGTCCCTTGGTTTGCGCAAGCCCATCTGCTGCCTGCGGAAGATGCGCTTGACCTTGGCTCAGGTCCCAACGGTGATGGCGTGACCATAGCCTGCCTGACCCTGTCGCGGATCGCCAATTTCGACGATCTTGATCCACTGAAGGCAGAGCCCGGCGTCAATCTGGTGATGGTGCGCGCAGGTCAGCCGATCCCCGGTGATGCGCGTCTGGTGATCATTCCCGGATCAAAGTCGACTCGCGGCGATCTGGCATTCCTGCGCGTGCAGGGCTGGGACATAGATCTGACTGCCCATATTCGGCGCGGTGGGCATGTTATGGGCATTTGTGGCGGCTATCAGATGCTGGGGCGAAGCGTGAGTGACCCTGACGGGATCGAAGGCCCTGCAGGCGAAACATCCGGGCTAGGCCTGTTAGATATCTCCACCGTGATGACGTCGAACAAGCATCTTTCGCAGGTTAAAGCTCTGCACGCGGCCAGCGGGCTGGAGGTGGCGGGCTACGAGATCCATATTGGACAGAGCGACGGGCCCGATTGCGCGCGCCCTTTTGTCCAGATCGACGGGCGGGCCGAAGGTGCAGTGAGTGCCGACGGACGCATCATCGGCAGCTATTTGCACGGGCTGTTTGCCTCGGACGCGTTTCGCGCCATCTTTCTTTCTTCGCTTGGCGTACAGTCATCGACGCAAGTGCACAGCGCGCTGATCGAGCAGACGCTAGATGCGCTGGCCGACCATCTCGAGGAGCATCTGGATGTTGCGGGTCTTATATCTTTGGCGCGTTAGGGTGTCGCGTATCACGCTAGATCGTGTTGCCGCGACGGTTCGGGTTCAAGGCGTCGATGAGCGGAGAGCTGCCAGCTATAGCTTCGATCTATATAATCGCGGCACTGCTCATCAAAAAGCTATGCGGAAACCCATAATAGCTGCTGTATCATGACGCCCGGTGATATGGCCATGGTTGAACGCATGGATAGCGCCGAGAAAGACCTCAGCGCTTTGTCCTATGGGTGTTCCATAAGTAATCGATAGATCAATTTCCCGGGCTTGCGGTGCATAGTTGATCCCTACATCTTGGTAAGACACACCACCTGCGCTGCGAGCA
>NCJR01000449.1 GCA_002282555.1 Rhodobacterales bacterium 34-62-10 | reverse complement strand
ACAGGAGGCGAGGCGTCCGGGAGATCGAAGAATTCGAGCTGCTCGTCATCCATCAGCATGTCCTTGTCCGTCATCCTATCGCGCAGCCGCACGCGTTGCTTTCGGCACTGGGCCCTCATTGTGGACCCAAGCTTCAAGATCCTCGACCGTATACCAGCCGTAATGGTTATTCATCTGGTCCCGCGGGTTCAGCCAGAACATCACAGGGTGAGCGCTGCGCTCCGCTGGCGCACCCCGTCCGCCACCCATATCCTTGAAGGTCGTGATCCAGCTGGGCTTCAACGAATAGAAAGACTTTCCGGCAGCGGTGAGCCGCTTAGCGATGCCCGTTGCTTTTGCCGCAGCCTCCAAGGCTTCATGGTCTTCATCCGCCTCACGCAATTTCTTGGCAAGCGCGTCAGGGTAACGGGATGCGATGACAAGGCTGAGCGGGGCGTTTCCGAAGGGCTGTGCGCCGCCAAGGCCGATCGCCAGGTCGCGGCGCCCAAAGGCTGCATGGATATCGTGCAGGAGTTGGCGGGCGTCCTCGCTGAATGCCCGAACCATGAAGGCGGAGTCGTCCCAGGCAGCGTTGAGCTTGTCATTGGTCTTGCCGCAAAGCGTGCGCTTGCGATCCTGAAACATCGGCAGGGTGTAGGACTTGAGGCCAAAGGCGATCCTGACCTCGGCGGGCAAGGCCTTCGTCGCCTTGAACTCCAGGATGTGCAGATCCGAGAGCGGCTCGCGCATCATCCGGCGAGCGATGCCAGGCTCGGCATTGGGGTCGATGCCCATAGCCCATTTGATCTTCCCGATCCCCCATTCATGCTCAGAGCAATGATCAAAACCCAGAGAGACGCCGATAGCAGGCGTGCCGATCAGATCAACGCTATGAAATGCCTGGCGCATGATGGGACCCTTTAATGAGGAGGGCGGAAAGGTTCGCCCATGGAAAGATCGAAACACAAAGTTCCAAGGATATTTTCGCAAATCCTGCGATGATCAAACGATGAAAACCATGGAGATCGCAAGAATGATCGGCCGTGGCGGCTCAAGAAGGCAGTTTTTCAATTCTATCTATCACCATCATACGACCGTTTGTAAACGAATGCAAGGTCGCTTTCTGTGGCAATGATTAGCAGAACTATCTTGGTTTCCTTATGCAGAGCATGATCAGAGAGTTCTCGCGGGGCATCGCGCGCACGTGCTATATAAAGCGTGTAGGTGCATCCAAAGAATTCGCTTGGGTAAGACGCAAATACAGCATATTTTGAACATATGAAGATCAAGACCCCAGCAATAATTGATAATTTTGACGAGCCCTCTGGAGACTTCGACGAGGTGGAGGCCACGCCAGAAGACGATCTTTGGTTGTCGCGTTTAGCTCCCGATTTCAATTGAAGCAGTAAGCTGAAACTGAAGCGCTGGAATTTCACCTTAGCGCTTCACCAACGCCTCAAGATTCCTGGTCTTCACAGCCCTGCCGCTTTGGTCAGGTTCACCCGGAACCTGTCGCGCCTGCG
>NCJR01000448.1 GCA_002282555.1 Rhodobacterales bacterium 34-62-10 | reverse complement strand
TGGCGCCATCTCGGCATCAAAAAGTTTGCGGGTACTCTCCGCGAACATCTTGTGTTCATCGGAAACCCAGTTTGGGGAGTTCTTGATCAGAGACATGTTGTTTTCCTACAAAGGCGACTTGATCTGTTGAAATCTATCAGGTTTTTTGTATTGAAAATGAGAAGAAACGGGCTCAAGCGATGCTCCAAATTACGCAAATACTCTCCCAACAGCCAGTTCCCTTGCTAGTTGCCCCGTTCATGAAAAGGTCCGCCTCACGCGGACCTTTCAGACGCTGTGCGCCACGAATTAAGTGAGTTTCTCGATCAGTTCCGGCACGGCGGTGAAAAGATCCGCGACAAGGCCGTAGTCGGCGACCTGGAAGATCGGGGCTTCTTCGTCCTTGTTGATGGCAACGATGATCTTGCTGTCCTTCATACCGGCAAGGTGCTGGATCGCACCCGAGATGCCGACGGCGACATAGAGATCAGGCGCCACGACCTTGCCGGTTTGGCCGACCTGCCAGTCGTTGGGCGCGTAGCCCGAATCGACCGCCGCGCGCGAGGCACCGACCGCCGCGCCGAGTTTGTCAGCCAGTTGCTCGATCATGGCAAAGTTCTCTTCCGAGCCGATGCCGCGACCACCGGAGACGACGACGCCCGCACTGGTCAGTTCGGGCCGGTCGGAGGCCGCAACCTTGTCTTCGATCCATTCGCTGAGGCCGGGATTCTCACCCGTGGCGACAGCCTCGACCGAGGCGGAACCGCCCATGCCAGCCAGATCGAAGGTCGAGGTGCGGATTGTCATCACCTTGATCTTGTCGGTGGATTTCACCGTCTGGATCGCGTTGCCCGCATAGATCGGGCGCTCGAATGTATCGACATCGACGACGCCCACCACGTCGGAGAGGATCATCACATCCAGCAGCGCAGCGACGCGTGGCATGATGTTTTTCGCATCCGTCGTGGAAGGGGCCAGAATATGCGAATAATCCCCCGCAAGGCTGGCGATCAGCGCGGCGACAGGCTCTGCCAGACGGTGGCCGTAAAGCGCATCCTCCGCGAACAGCACTTTAGACACGCCGTCGATCTTGGCGGCCTCTTCGGCCGCCGCCTTGGCCGAGGCACCCGTGCACAGCACGGTCACGTCGCCCAGTTGCTTTGCCGCAGTGACCGCCTTGCCCGTGGCATCCAGCGCCAGCGTGCCGTCGGTGACTTCGCCAATCAGTAGAACAGCCATTACACAGCCCCCACTTCTTTGAGTTTCGCTACAAGCTCGTCCACCGAGGCCACCTTGATGCCCGCCGCGCGTGCGGCCGGTTCAGTGGTTTTGACCACGGTCAGACGCGGCGTGACATCGACGCCGTAATCGGCGGCAGTCTTTTCCTCGAGCGGTTTTTTCTTTGCCTTCATGATATTCGGCAGGCTCGCGTAGCGCGGCTCGTTCAGGCGCAGGTCGGCGGTGACGATCGTGGGCAGTTTGACCTTGATGGTCTGAAGCCCGCCGTCCACTTCGCGTGTAACC
>NCJR01000113.1 GCA_002282555.1 Rhodobacterales bacterium 34-62-10 | reverse complement strand
TTTCGCCATGCAGCTGATCGGTCAGCTGTTCCAGGCGGCCTTGGGGCGGTCGGGCGAGCGGGTGACCATCGTGGGGGCCACCAGCGGCGATACAGGATCGGCGGCGATCGAGGCGTTTCGGGGGCTGGATGCGGTGGATGTGTTCATCCTGTATCCGAATGGTCGCGTGTCCGAGGTGCAGCGCCGTCAGATGACCACACCCATCGAGGCGAATGTCCATGCCCTTGCCATCGACGGGCATTTCGACGATGCCCAAGCCCGCGTAAAGGACATGTTCAACGATTTCGACTTCCGCGACGGGGTGCGGCTGGCGGGGGTGAACTCGATCAACTGGGCGCGGGTGCTGGCGCAGGTGGTCTATTACTTCACCGCTGCCGTCAGCCTTGGTGCCCCTGACCGCAAGGTCAGCTTCACCGTGCCCACCGGCAATTTCGGCGACATCTTCGCAGGGTACATCGCCAAACGCATGGGCCTGCCGATCGACCGTCTGGTGGTGGCCACCAACCATAACGACATTCTGCACCGTTGCCTGTCGGGTGGTGAATACCGCCCGGACGGTGTGATCCCCTCGATCAGCCCTTCGATGGATATTCAGGTCAGCTCGAATTTCGAGCGGGCGCTGTTCTATGCCTATAATCAAGACGGCGCTGCCGTGGCCCAACTGATGGACGAGCTGAAGGCAGGCGGTTTCTCGGTCTCTCAAGGTGCGATGCAGGCCCTGCGTGAGGCGTTTGATTCCGGGCGCTGCGGCGAGGATGAGACCGCCGCCACCATTGGTCGCACGCTGAAAACCACAGGCGAGCTTTTGTGCCCCCACACCGCCGTGGGTGTGCATGTGGCCGAGGCGCTGCGCGATCCATCGGTGCCGATGATCACACTCGCCACCGCGCATCCCGCGAAATTCCCCGACGCGGTCGAGGCAGCGACAGGTGTTCGCCCGCCCTTGCCGCCACGCATGGCCGATCTTTATGACCGGCCTGAACGTGTCACCCGGATCGGCAATGACCTTGCCGCCATCGAATCCCTGATCAGAGAGCGTATCGCCAATTGACCGTCCGTACCCATACTCTTGCAAACGGCCTGCGTATCGTCACCGAACGGATGGAGGGGCTGCAATCCGCCGCCATCGGCATCTGGGTGCTGTCCGGCGGGCGGCATGAACGCCCCGAACAGAACGGTATCGCCCATTTTCTGGAACATATGGCCTTCAAGGGCACCAAGCGGCGCTCGGCGCTGGAGATCGCCGAGGTGATCGAGGATGTGGGCGGCTATATCAACGCCTATACCTCGCGCGAGGCGACGGCCTATTATGCCCGCGTGCTTGAGGCGGATGTGCCGCTGGCGCTGGACGTGGTGTCGGATATCGTGCTGAATCCCGTGTTCGATCCCGGCGAGATCGAGGTGGAGCGTGGCGTGATCCTGCAGGAAATCGGGCAGGCGCTGGATACGCCCGATGACGTGATCTTTGACTGGTTGCAGGAAAAATCCTATCCCGATCAGCCCTTGGGCCGCACGATCCTTGGTGCGACGGACCGTATCCGCGCCTTCAACCGCGCCGATCTGCAAGGGTTTGTCGCCGAACATTACAGCCCCGCCAATATGGTGCTGTCAGCTGCGGGCGCGGTCGATCACGACAAGATCGTGGCCGAGGCCGAGGCGATTTTTGGCCATCTGCCCAAGGGCAAGCTGCATCACCCGACGCCCGCGCATTTCGTGGGCGGCGAATACCGGGTGGAAAAGCAGTTGGAGCAGGCGCATTTCGCGCTGGCGTTTGAAAGCCCCGATTACACCGATCCCGCGATCTATACCGCGCAGATCTATGCGTCCGCCCTTGGCGGCGGCATGTCGAGCCGCCTGTTCCAAGAGGTGCGCGAAAAGCGTGGCCTGTGTTACACGATCTTTGCGCAGGCGGGGGCGCATGCGGATACCGGCATGATGACGATTTATGCCGGAACGTCAGCCGAGGATCTGGGCGATCTGACCACGATCACGCTGGATGAGATGAAGCGCGCGGCGGATGACATGAGCGAGGCTGAAGTGGCCCGCGCCCGTGCACAGATGAAGGCAGGTCTGCTGATGGGGCTGGAAAGCCCGTCGAACCGGGCCGAACGTCTGGCGCGGCAGATGCAGGTCTGGGGCCGCATCCCGCCGCTGTCCGAAGTGGTCGATCACATCGACGCGGTCACGGTCGAAGACGTGCGCGCCATGGCCGCCCATATGATCAGCAGCGCGCCATCGGCTCTGGCGCTTTATGGCCCGATTTCGGCCGCTCCCAACTGGCAGACACTTCAGGACAGGCGCGTGGCGTGATGCTGCTGGGGCGTCGGAAAGTCCGGATCGAGACCGAGCGGCTGACCCTGCGCCCGCCCTCTCATGCCGATTTCCGCGACTGGGCCAGCCTGCGGTGTGACAGCGAGGGGTTTCTGACCCGGTGGGAACCGACCTGGGCGGCGGATCATCTGTCGCGCAAGGCCTTTACCAACCGCGTCTACTGGGCGCAGCGGTCGATCAGCAACGGCTCGGCGATGCCGCTGTTCCTGATCCGGCGCGATGACAACACGCTTCTGGGCGCGATCACGTTGGACAATATCCGCCGTGGGCCGGCACAGGCGGGCACGCTGGGGTATTGGATCGGCGAAAGCCATGCAAGGCAGGGCTATATGCGCGAGGCGATCGAGGCGCTGGTGCATCACGCGTTCCACCGTCTCGACCTCAGCCGGATCGAGGCGGCCTGCCTGCCGGAAAACACCCCCTCGCGCGGGTTGCTGGAAAAATGCGGCTTCAAGTATGAAGGCGTCGCGCAAAGCTATCTTCAGATCGGCGGTCGCTGGCGCACCCATGTGCTTTACTCGGCGCTGCGGATCGACCGGCGCGGGCGTACCGACGCGGGCTGACCTGCCCAATCCGGCGGCACCACCCGGGGCGCTGGGTGGTTTTTGGATATTTTCAGCAAGAAGAAACGGGAAGGTGATGTGACAGGCAGCGCCGCCGCGCTACCGTAGCGGCAGGAGGATCTGCCATGACCCGTCACATGCCCGTTCTTGCCCTTGGCTTTGCGCTGCTGGCCGCCACAGCGCAGGCCCAGGACCGTATTCCCAGCCATTGCATCGCGGTGGCGCAATCGGCCCCCGGTCTGGAATATCTGCACAAGGCCAGCTTCCGGGATCCGCTGCCCGCCGATACCGTGCGGATCAATTACATCGACCACGCGTCCTTCATGATCCAGACCACAGGCGGGCTGAATGCGGTGACGGATTTCACCGGCTTCATCGGCAATGTCGATCTGATCCCGGATGTGGTGACGATGAACCACGCCCATTCCACGCATTGGACCGCCAATCCCGATCCCGCCATCCCCCATGTCCTGCGCGGCTGGGGTGAGGCGTTTGGCGAAGGGATCGAGCATTACCTGGATCTGGGCGAGATGCTGGTGCGCAATGTGCCCACCGACATCCGGTCGTTTCGTGGAGTCGAGGAACGCGGCAATTCCATCTTCATCTTCGAGGTGGCGGGCCTGTGCATCGGGCATCTGGGCCATCTGCATCAGGAACCCAGCCCCGAACAATATGCCGCCATCGGACGGCTGGATGTGGTCATGGCTCCGGTTGATGGGGGCCTGACACTGGACCTGGCGACGATGATGCGTGTGGTGGGGCGTCTGCGGTCGTCGGTTGTGATCCCGATGCATTGGTTCGCGGAAGGCACGCTGCGCGCCTTCGTGGATGGGATGAGCACCCAGTTCGCCGTGGTCGATGCGGGCGAAAGTAGCATGGAGCTGTCACTGGCCAGCCTGCCGCGCCAGCCCACCATCGTGGTCCTGCGCCCGCAATTGCTGCAGGAGGCGGATTAGACGCGCTGGACTGCGGCGGGGCGCATGATAGAACCTGTGCCATGACGCTGAACCCCGCCACACCCGACCTCGCCCGCGCGCTGCGCGACCATCTGCCTGCGCGCGCGTTCCGCGAAGCTGCGGCGCATTACCTTGAGGAGCCGCGCGGCCGCTGGGCGGGTCATGCCGGGCTGATCGTAGCACCCGAAACGGTGGAGCAGGTCGCCGCCGTGCTGCGCGCCTGCAACGCGGCGCGTGTGGGCGTTGTGCCCTATGGTGGCGGCACCGGGTTGGTGGGCGGGCAGATCATGCCGGGTGGCGCAGCACCGCTGCTGCTGTCACTGGAACGGATGACCGCGATCCGCGCGGTCTATGCGGAAGAAAACGTGATGGAGGTCGAAGCGGGCGCGATCCTGTCGGATATCCACGATGCGGCGGCGGCAGTGGACAGGCTCTTCCCGCTCAGCATCGCGGCCAAGGGCTCGGCCCGGATCGGTGGCAACCTTGCCACCAATGCGGGCGGCGTGAATGTGCTGCGCTATGGCAATGCGCGCGATCTGTGTCTGGGGGTCGAGGTGGTGCTGGCCGATGGCCGCATCTGGAACGGCCTGTCGCGTCTGCGCAAGGACAACACCGGCTATGATCTGCGCCACATGATGATCGGTTCGGAGGGCACGCTGGGCGTGATCACGGCCGCCAGCCTGAAGCTGGTGCCGCGCCCGGTCGGTGAGGGGACGGCGCTGATGGTGGTGGAAAACCCCGCCGCCGCCCTGACCCTTTTGTCTATCGCGCGCGATCTGATGGGCGAAGGCGTCAGCGCGTTCGAGCTGATGCATGCCAATGGCCTGCACTTCCTGACTGAAACCCTGCCCGATATCCGCCAGCCCTTCGCCGAGATCCCTGAATGGTTCGTGCTGATCGATGTCGGTCTTGCCCATGGCCTTGATCCCGCCACGGCGTTGGAAACCCTGTTCGAGCGCGGGGTCGAGGCGGGTCTTGTCACCGACGGCATGATCGCCCAGTCCGAGGCGCAGCGGCATCAGTTCTGGGAGGTGCGCGAACAGATCCCCGAGGCGAATCGCCGTGTCGGAGCGGTGTCCAGCCATGACATCTCGCTGCCGCTGGGACTGGTGGCCGAATACATCACCCGCGCCGATCAACTGATCGCCACTATCGGCGCGTTCCGCATCAACTGCTTTGGTCACCTCGGTGATGGCAACCTGCATTACAATGTCTTTCCCGCACCGGGAAAGACGCGCGCCGACCATCTGGATATCCGCGATCATGTCAAACATGTGCTGCATGATCTGGTGCATGACATGGGCGGCTCGGTCAGCGCCGAACACGGGATCGGCCGGCTCAAGATCGACGATCTGGAACGTTACGGCGATCCGGTCAAACTTGACATGATGCGCGCGATCAAGGCGACGCTGGACCCTCGGGGAATCCTCAACCCCGGCGCTGTGCTGCGGCAGGCCTGAGTTTCTTCTTGCCGGAAATATCCTCGGGGGGATCGTCGAACACAGTTCGACGTTGGGGGCGGACAGCCCCCCGCGACGCCCGCCCCGGATCACAGCCCCTCAAAGGCGCAGAGCGCGTGGACATCCATCCCCATCGCCTCAAGCCGGCGGCGTCCACCCAGATCGGGCAGGTCGATGATGAAGGCGCAGCCCGCGATCACCCCGCCCAGACGTTCCACCAGCCGGATCCCCGCTTCGGCGGTGCCGCCCGTGGCCAGCAGGTCATCGACAATCAGAACCGTTTGTCCCGCGCGGATCGCATCGTCATGGATTTCGACAATCGCCTCGCCATATTCCAGCGTGTAGTCCTGACTGATCGTGGTGCCGGGCAGTTTGCCCTTCTTGCGGATCGGCACGAAGCCCGTGCCCAGTTGATGCGCGATGGCCCCGCCAAGGATGAAGCCGCGCGCCTCAAGCCCCACGACCACGTCGATGCGCTGACCCGCATAGGGGTGCAACATCTGATCCACCGCCATGCGAAACCCGCGCGGATCGGCAAAAAGCGTGGTCACATCGCGGAACAAGATCCCCTCATGCGGGAAATCGACGATGGTGCGGATGTAATCCTTGACGGTTTTCATGGTGGCTCCGGGTTCCTGACAGGGTCTTAAATCACACGCCCGGCCACGGCATCAAGCCGCGCAACCAGGGCAGGGTCACGTTTGTCGGGTGCTGTCATGATCGCATGCTCAAGCGCGCGGTCGCAACCATGCGGGCAGGGCGCGCGCGCGGTCCCCAGCAATCTGGGCAAACCAGCGACGAGTGCCCGCGCATGGGCGGCGTTGCCCCCCAGCGTGGCGATCACCTGCGCCACATCCACCTTGTCATGATCGGGATGCCAGCAGTCGTAATCCGTGACCATGGCGACGCTGGCATAACAAAGCTCGGCTTCGCGGGCCAGTTTCGCCTCGGGCATATTGGTCATGCCGATCACGTCGCAGCCCCAGACCTCGCGGTACAGGCGGCTTTCGGCCAGCGTGGAAAATTGCGGGCCTTCCATGGCCAGATAGGTGCCGCCCTCATGCACCCTCACCCCCGCTGCACGGGCGGCTTGCGCGCAGGCGGCGGACAGGCGCGGGCAGGTGGGATGGGCAAGGCTGACATGCGCCACGCAGCCCGACCCGAAAAAGCTGGACGCACGCCCCCGCGTGCGGTCGATGAACTGATCCACGATCACGAAATCGCCGGGGGCCATGTCCTCGCGGAACGAGCCGCAGGCGCTGACGCTGATCACATCGGTCACGCCCAGCCGTTTCAGCGCGTCGATATTGGCGCGGTAGGGCACATCGGATGGCGCATGCACATGCCCGCGCCCGTGACGCGGCAGGAACGCCATCGGCACGCCGTCCAGCACACCGGTCAGGATCTGGTCGGACGGATCACCCCAAGGTGTCGCCACACTCACCCATTCCGGGTTCTGCAGACTGTCCAACTGATAAAGGCCCGAGCCCCCGATGATCCC
>NCJR01000447.1 GCA_002282555.1 Rhodobacterales bacterium 34-62-10 | reverse complement strand
TCGCGCAGTTGCGCGGGCGGCATGTGGCGGGCTTCGTCGCGCAGTGCGGCCAGAATCGTCGTCATCTCGGGCGGCAGCAGCACGCCGGGGTCCATCGACAGCATCTGACCCATCTTCATGGCCGCGCCACGCATCCGGCGCAGGTCCTGCGTCACGCGACTGGCACTTTGCGGGGTCAGAAGCATCTGGTGCAGGCGCGGACGCTCGCCCCGCGCGATCTGACGCAGCCCTTGCTTCGCCATGTCACCCATCAGCCCTGTGGTCATTCCGCCCAAACGCAGCATGCGACCCAGTCGGCCATGCGGCACGGCAGCGGCATCCGGATCATCGTTCCAGTCTGACATTCCAAGGGTCCTTGTCGCATTGTGTCACGCAGAAATGGTGCAAAACCGCCACGTGGCCAGTGCCACGCGCGGAAACATCCGCCCTCTGGCTGTGCAACAGATGCGATCCCCGCTGTCGGCGTCCCTCCGGTTCCCGCGCGGTTCGACGACCGTGTCATTGGCATGGGGGAGCGGTGGTGAAAAACGACCCCCGCCGCGGGCGCGTTGGAACCTGCGCTGACGACCCGGTTCGCTCCGGGTATCGCGGAAGGAGAAGGTGCGCCGCGCCAACCAAACAGCCACAGACGGCGCTTGCAGATGGTCTCACGCTTTGGGTTGGCGCGTTGCAATAATGAGAGGGAAAAGTGGCAGCCCGTAGGGGAGTCGAACCCCTCTTTTCAGGTTGAAAACCTGACGTCCTAACCGATAGACGAACGGGCCATGCCTTGGCGTGAGGCGGTGTTTAGGCAAAGCACCGTTCAGGTGCAAGCAGAAATCTTCACGTCTTGTCAGATTTTTTGCATCCGCCCGGCCCGGTCAGCTGAAAGCTGCGTCAGGGGCCGGGATGGGGTCAGCGGACCGCCCGCGCTGCGTCTTCAAGGCGCAATTGTACGGTTTGCCGTCCGCCCCAGCGGTTGATTTCCAGACGTCCGGCCAGATGGAAGCGCGCACCCCCATGGGATTCCAGCGCAGGGCCGAGGGGGGTGTCATAGGCACCGAACATGATCGCCTCCAGCCGCGCGCCCAGACCGTCGCCAAAGCTCAGCTTCAGATGGCTCTCGCCCATGCGTTTCGCGAAATGGATCACCACATCGGCAAAGGCGAAACGCGGGGCAGGGGCACCGGCACCAAAGGGGCCTGCGGCTTCGATCTTCTCGATCAACTCGACCGTGGCGGCGCCGGGCATCAGCATCCCGTCCAGCCGCAGGTCCGCAGGTCCGCCGGTGCCCGCGCCCTGCCGGGCCAGCAATTCGCCCAGCCGCGCCATGGCAGGCTCCAGCGCGTCACGCGCCACGGTCAGGCCAGCGGCCATCTTGTGCCCGCCCCCCTTGATCAGCAGGCCCTCGGCCGCGACCCGCTGGATCGCCGCGCCCAGATCGACACCGGCCACGGATCGCCCCGATCCCTTGCCCTCGGCCCCGTCCAGCCCGATCACCACGGCGGGTCGGCCTGTCGCCTCTTTCAGGCGCGCGGCCA
>NCJR01000112.1 GCA_002282555.1 Rhodobacterales bacterium 34-62-10 | reverse complement strand
CGGATCGCCGCGCTGATCGACGGGGTTTATCTGCGGCAATCGCTGGGGCAGGGGCAGCCGGATGGCACGGTGGCGGCGGTCACGGTTCTGGGCTGTCTGGAGCTGGAAATACAGCGAGGCATGTCATGAGAGATGACCAGGTTCAGATGGGGGCGCGGCCCAATATCCTGATCGTGATGGTGGATCAGCTGAACGGGACGCTGTTTCCGGATGGGCCTGCGGATTGGCTGCATGCCCCGCATATCAAGGCGCTGGCGGCGCGGTCGGCGCGGTTTGCCAATGCCTATACCGCCTCGCCCTTGTGTGCGCCAGGGCGGGCCAGTTTCATGTCGGGCCAGTTGCCCAGTGCCACGCGGGTCTATGACAACGCGGCCGAATTCGCCTCAAGCATCCCGACTTACGCGCATCATTTGCGCCGGGCGGGGTATTATACCTGCTTGTCGGGCAAGATGCATTTCGTGGGCCCCGATCAGTTGCACGGGTTTGAAGAGCGTCTGACGACCGACATTTATCCCGCCGATTTCGGTTGGACGCCGGATTACCGCAAACCCGGTGAGCGGATTGACTGGTGGTATCATAACATGGGGTCGGTGACGGGCGCGGGTGTGGCCGAGATCACGAACCAGATGGAATATGACGATGATGTCGCGCATCAGGCGGTGCAGAAGATTTATGATCTGTCGCGCGGGGCCGATGCGCGGCCTTGGTGCCTGACGGTCAGTTTCACGCATCCGCATGACCCCTATGTGGCGCGGCGTAAATATTGGGACCTGTATGAGGATTGCGCCCATCTGATGCCCGAGGTGGGGCTGATCCGTTATGAGGATCAGGACCAGCATTCCAAGCGGATATTCGATGCCAATGACTGGCGGTCCTATGACCTGACGGGTGAGATGGTGGCCCGCGCCCGGCGCGCCTATTTCGCCAATATCTCGTATCTTGATGACAAGATCGGCGAGATTCTGGCCACGCTCAAGGCCACGCGGCAGGAGGCGATTGTCGTTTTTGTCAGCGATCACGGTGACATGCTGGGCGAGCGCGGCCTGTGGTACAAGATGTGCTTTTATGAAGGGTCGGCCCGCGTGCCTTTGATGGTGGCGGCCCCCGACCTGCCTGCGGGCCGGATCGACACGCCGGTCAGCACGATCGATGTCTGCCCGACGCTGTGCGATCTGGCGGGGGTCAGCATGGATGAGGTGATGCCCTGGACCACCGGGGAGAGCCTTGTGCCCTTGGCAAAGGGCTTTGACCGGACCAGTCCGGTCGCGATGGAATATGCCGCCGAAGCCTCGGAATCGCCGCTGGTCTGCCTGCGCTATGGGCGCTGGAAATACACCCGCTGCATGCTGGACCCCGAGATGCTGTTCGATCTGGACGCCGATCCGCAGGAGTTGACCAACCTTGCCGGTGATCCCGCGCATCAGGGCACCTTGGCCAGTTTGCGCGCCAAGTCCGAGGCGCGTTGGGACCTGTCCCGCTTTGACGCAGAGGTGCGCGAGAGTCAGGCCCGGCGCTGGGTGGTTTATGAGGCGTTGCGGCAGGGCGGTTATTATCCGTGGGATTTCCAGCCGCTGCAAAAAGCATCCGAGCGCTACATGCGCAACCACATGGACCTGAACGTCCTTGAAGACAGCAAACGCTTTCCGCGCGGGGAATGATCCGCGCTGAACCATCCCTTTCACTGTTCCGGAAATACTCAAAATGACCCAATTCGCCACACAGCCCACCGCCAGCCATTTCGTGAACGGCCGCTATCTTGAGGATACTGCGGGCGCGCCCATCGACGTGGTCTATCCCGCCACCGGACAGGTGATCGCGCGGGTGCATGAAGCGACCCCTGCGGTGATCGAGGAGGCGATCACCAGCGCGCGGGCGGCACAAAAGGCATGGGCGGCGCTGCCCGGTGTGCAGCGGGGCCGGGTCCTGCGCCGCGCCGCCGATATGATCCGCGCGCGCAATCGGGAATTGAGCATTCTGGAGAGCCATGACACCGGCAAGCCGCTGTCCGAGACGCTTTATGTCGATGCGACCAGCGGCGCGGATGCGCTGGAATATTTCGGTGGGTTGGCGGCCAGTTTGACGGGTGAGCATATCCCGCTTGGCGAAAACTGGGCCTATACGATGCGCGAGGCCTTGGGGCTTTGCGTCGGCATCGGGGCGTGGAACTATCCCACGCAGATCGCCTGCTGGAAGGGCGCGCCTGCGCTGGCGTGCGGCAATGCGATGATCTTCAAACCCTCAGAGGTCACGCCGCTTTGCGCGCTGAAGATTGCGGAAATCCTGCATGAGGCGGGTCTGCCTGCCGGTTTGTACAATGTCATTCAGGGGCGCGGCGCGGTTGGCGGGGCGCTGGTCACCGATCCGCGTGTCGACAAGGTGTCGCTGACCGGATCGGTGCCGACGGGCAAGAAGGTCTATGCGGCCGCCGCTGCGGGCATGAAACATGTGACGATGGAACTGGGCGGTAAATCGCCCCTGATCATTTTTGATGACGCCGATCTTGAGGATGCGGTGGGTGGCGCGATTTTGGGGAATTTCTATTCCTCGGGTCAGGTCTGCTCCAACGGCACGCGGGTGTTCGTGCAGAGAGGCATCCGCGAGGCGTTTCTGGCGCGTCTGGCCGAACGGCTGTCGCATGCGGTGATCGGTGATCCGCTGGATGAGGGGACGAATTTCGGGCCGATGGTGTCCGAGGGGCAGTTGGGCATCGTCGAGCGCTATATCGCCAAGGGTGTCGAGGACGGCGCGCGGCTGGTCTGCGGCGGCACGCGGCTGGACAAGGACGGGTTCTGGATCACGCCTGCGGTCTTTGCCGATGTGACCGATGATATGACCATCGCGCGCGAGGAAATCTTTGGCCCCGTGATGTGCGTGCTGGATTTCGAGGATGAGGAGGAGGTCATTGCCCGCGCCAATGACACGGAATTCGGCCTGTCGGCGGGGGTGTTCACCCGCGATCTGACCCGCGCGCATCGCGTTGTGGGCCGGATGGAGGCGGGGACCTGCTATATCAACACCTATAACGATGCGCCGGTCGAAGTGCCCTTTGGCGGGGTCAAGATGTCCGGCGTGGGGCGTGAGAACGCCAAGGTCGCGATCGAGCATTACAGTCAGGTGAAATCGGTCTTTGTGCGGATGGGCCGGGTCGTGGCGCCGTTCTGACCACCAGCCGGGGCCACATCATACCGGGGCCACCATGCCGGCGCTCCCACCCGCCCACCCCGCGCCTGCATGCTGGAACGGGGCAGGGTGATCTTTGAGACAGACAGGACAACAGACAGTGACGATGGACGCGGATTTCGTGATCGTGGGGGCGGGCAGCGCGGGCTGTGCCATTGCGTATCGGCTGGCCGAGGCGGGGCAGTCGGTGCTGGTGATCGAGCATGGTGGCACCGATGCGGGGCCGTTCATCCAGATGCCTGCGGCGCTGTCCTATCCGATGAACATGGCGCGCTATGACTGGGGGTTTCAGTCCGAGCCTGAGCCGCATCTGAACAACCGCCGTCTGGCGGTGCCGCGTGGCAAGGTGATCGGCGGGTCCAGCAGCATCAACGGCATGGTCTATGTGCGCGGGCATGCGCACGACTATGATCACTGGCGCGATCAGGGCGCGGATGGCTGGGGCTATGCGGATGTGCTGCCCTATTTTCGACGGATGGAACATTCGCATGGCGGGCAGGAGGGCTGGCGCGGCAGCGACGGGCCGCTGCATGTCACGCGGGGGCCGCGCCGGAACCCGCTGTTCCACGCCTTTGTCGAGGCGGGACGGCAGGCCGGATATGGCGTCACCGATGATTACAACGGCGAGCGTCAGGAGGGTTTCGGCCCGATGGAACAGACCGTCTTTCGAGGGCGGCGCTGGTCGGCGGCGAATGCCTATCTGAAACCCGCGCTCAAACGGCCCAATTGCACCCTGATCCGCGCCTTTGCCCGGCGTGTGGTGATCGAGAACGGCCGTGCCGTAGGGGTCGAGGTCGCGCGTGGCGGCGGCGTCGAGGTCATCCGAGCGCGGCGCGAGGTTGTGCTGGCGGCGTCTTCGATCAATTCGCCCAAGCTGTTGATGCTGTCGGGGATCGGCCCTGCCGGGCATCTGGCCGCGCATGGCATTCCGGTGATTGCGGATCGCCCCGGCGTCGGTGCCAATCTGCAGGATCATCTGGAGTTGTATATTCAGATGGCCGCCAGCCAGCCGATCAGCCTGTACAAATACTGGAACATCTGGGGCAAGGGATTGGTGGGCGCGCAATGGCTGTTCACCGGCACGGGGCTGGGGGCCAGCAACCAGTTTGAAAGCGCGGGATTCATCCGGTCGCGCGCGGGTGTGGATTATCCAGATATCCAGTTCCATTTCCTGCCCATCGCGGTGCGCTATGACGGCAAGCTTGCCGCCAAGGGGCATGGGTTTCAGGCCCATGTCGGCCCGATGCGGAGCCTGTCGCGCGGCAGCGTCACGCTGCGGTCGGCGGATCCGGGGGCGGATCCGTTGATCCGTTTCAACTATATGTCCGACCCGCAGGACTGGTGGGAGTTCCGCCAATGTATCCGCCTGACGCGCGAGATTTTCGCGCAAGAGGCGTTCAAGCCCTTCGTCAAGCACGAGATCCAACCGGGGGCGGCCTGCCAGAGCGATGCGGAGCTGGACGCGTTCATCCGCGAACATGCTGAAAGCGCCTATCATCCCTGCGGCACCTGCCGGATGGGGCGGGCGGATGATCGGCACGCGGTTGTGGACCCGCAGGCGCGGGTGATCGGGGTGGAGGGCCTGCGCGTGGCTGATAGCAGCATCTTCCCGCGGATCACCAATGGCAACCTCAATGCGCCGTCGATCATGGTGGGGGAAAAGGTCAGCGACCATCTTCTGGGGCGCGATCCATTGGCGGCCGACAACCGGGAGCCGTGGGTGCATCCGCAGTGGAAAGTGGCGCAGCGCTGAGGCTTGGGCCATGCAACTGTCGCCTAGTTCACAGCCAGTTAACCTTTTGTTAACGAATCATAAAGCTTTGAGTTGAATCGCGCACCGATCCTGTTGATATCGGTGTCATGTTCAAAATCATTATTTTTCTGCTTTTGGCTGTGGCTCTGTTGAGCACGTCCTTTGCTTTGGCTGATCCTGCCACCGGCACGCTTCGGGTGATAGATGGCGACACTTTGGATGTGGGGGGGACCCGTATCCGGCTGCATGGAATCGATGCACCGGAAGCGGCGCAGACCTGCGATACCGAACAGGGCCGGAACTGGGCCTGCGGCGCCTGGGTCAGCCGCGAGGTGCGGGCCCGTTATCAGGGCCGGACGGCCAGCTGCACAAGGGTGGATACCGACCGCTATGGCAGGATCGTGGCGCGGTGTTCGGTGGGTGGGCAGGACATGGCGGCGGCATTGGTTGCCCAGGGATTTGCCTTTGCCTATCGCCGTTACTCGATGGACTATGATCTGATCGAGAAACAGGCGGCCGCCGCGGATCGTGGTCTGTGGGGGATGCAGGTGCAAAACCCGGCCGCGTTTCGGCAGCAGCAGCGGGCCGTGCCCGCAGCACCGCAACAGGCCGTGGGCGAGTGCACGCTGAAGGGTAATATCAATGCCAAGGGTGAACGGATTTACCATCGTCCGGGGCAGGAGCATTATGACCGCACGGGGATAAATACCGCCAAAGGCGAGCGCTGGTTCTGTTCGCGCCGTGAAGCCGAAGCCGCAGGCTGGCGCGCGGCGCGCCGCTGACGCGGGATCAAGGGGGGGCTGTCTGCCCCCCACGTCGAACTGCGTTCGACGATCCCCCCGAGGATATTTCCGGCAAGAAGAAACAGGTCTTTTCTTGCACAAGGATTGTGCGGCGCTTGGGGGTGTCACGGCGCGCGCGGGCGGTTATATCTGATACATGAGCGATTTGTTTTCCATCGAGACCCGCGAGGGTCTGCCTGAGCATCTGCGCGTGCTTGCCGACCGCTATCCGCGGGCGCAGTGGCGCGGGCACATGAATTTCAACGACCTGACCGCGTTCTGGCTGGAACGGCATCTGATGTTCCGGCAGGTTCTGGACAAGGTGATCGGCGATACGCAGTCACATCTGGACGGTAAAACAGGGCGTTACGGGCCGGAGTTGTCGCGTTATACCGGATTTTTCCTGGATCAGTTGCACGGGCATCACCAGATCGAGGATCAGCATTACTTTCCGCAGTTCATGGCCATGGACAAGCGGTTGGAGCAGGCGTTCGAGATACTGGATGCGGATCATCATGCGCTGGATCACCATCTGAACAGTCTGGCCGATCACACCAATCAGGTGTTGCGCGCCCTGCAGCAGGGCCAGAAGGCGCGGGATGAGGCGGGGCGGTTGCTGGACGTGCAGGAGGGTTTCAAGACCTTCCTTGATCGTCACCTGATGGATGAGGAAGAGATCATCGTGCCGATCGTTCTGGAATACGGCGCGGAAATGTCCTGAGGCCCTACTTTGGGCAGGTGGGTTTGATCTGCCTCAAGGTTGAGGATCGCGCTCCGCCCTAGTGTCGGAGCAACTCAACCAAAAGGAGACAGGCGCCATGTCGAACACACCCCACGAATTGCACGAGGAATTCCCGCAATACGCCGAGAAGATCGGTGCGCTGAAAGCTTCTGACAGCCATTTTGCGAAACTTGCTGATGAGTATCACAAGATCAACCGGGCCGTGCACCGGGCCGAAACCCTGGTTGAGCCGGTCGAGGAGTTGACCGAGGTTGAGATGCGCAAACAGCGCGCGGCGTTGAAAGATGAGATTTATGCCTATCTGAAGGGCTGATTTTGCTGGCCTGAGGATGAAGGGGCGCGGGGAAACCTGCGTCTTTTTCGTGTCTAATCAACACTGTAGGGCAGGACGCCGCGTTC
>NCJR01000111.1 GCA_002282555.1 Rhodobacterales bacterium 34-62-10 | reverse complement strand
AACTCGATAATCCCCAGCCAAACGCCTACCCTACAAAAACATCATCCTTTTCTCTTATATATTTCTTTTTTAAGAGGGTTCAGGTTTCACGAGGATCCCATGACCGATTTACTGGCGCTGGCCTATCCTTGGATCAAGGCGATCCACATCATGGCTGTCATCACATGGATGGCTGGCATCTTCTATCTGCCACGCCTTTTCGTCTATCACGCCGAACAATCGATGCCGGGTGACAGCCGGGATCAGATCTTCACGGTGATGGAATTCAAGCTCTACCGCTACATCATGAATCCGTCGATCATTGCGGTCTGGATTTTCGGCCTGCTTCTGGTCATGACACCCGGTATCGTTGACTGGTCCGCGATCTGGCCATGGGCCAAAGCCGCCGCCGTCATCGCGATGACGTGGTTTCACATGTGGCTTGGCCAGCGCCGCAAGGATTTCGCCGGCGGCTCCAACACCCGCACCGGCCGCAGCTACCGCATCATGAACGAGGTGCCGACCCTCCTGATGTTCGTGATCGTCATCGCTGTCGTCGTCAAATTCTGATCCGAATTGACTTGGTGACCGCTTTTACCTAAAGAACAGGGCATGCCACCCGTCCGGGTGGACATTTCCACCTCAGACAAGACCATGTGCCGCGGTTGCCCCCGGTCTTCAGGATATTTCCCATGAACGACGATCTCGCAGAACCCATCGAACGCCTGAACCTGGCAGAGCTGAAGGCCAAAAGCCCGAAAGACCTTCTGGCCATGGCCGAGGATCTGGAGATCGAGAACGCCTCGACCATGCGGAAAGGCGACATGATGTTCGCCATCCTCAAGGAAATGGCGGAAGAAGGCTGGGAAATCGGCGGCGATGGCGTGCTCGAAGTGCTTCAGGATGGCTTCGGCTTCCTGCGCTCGCCCGAAGCGAACTACCTACCCGGCCCCGATGACATCTATGTCTCGCCCGAGATGATCCGCCAATACGCCCTGCGCACCGGCGATTCCATCGACGGCGTGATGAAAGCCCCCGAGGAGACAGAGCGGTATTTCGCCCTCACCAGCGTGAATACCATCAACTTCGAAGACCCGGAAAAAGCCCGCCACAAGATCGCCTTTGAAAACCTGACACCGCTTTACCCTGACGAGCGGCTGAAAATGGAAATCGAAGATCCGACCATCAAGGATCGCTCGGCCCGCATTATCGACCTTGTCGCCCCCATCGGCAAAGGCCAGCGCTCGTTGATCGTGGCCCCGCCGCGCACAGGTAAAACCGTGCTGCTGCAAAACATCGCCCATTCGATCGAACGCAATCACCCCGAATGCTATCTGATCGTTCTGCTGATCGATGAACGCCCCGAAGAAGTCACCGACATGCAGCGGTCCGTGAAGGGTGAGGTGATCTCCTCCACCTTCGACGAACCCGCCACGCGCCACGTCGCCGTATCCGAAATGGTGATCGAAAAGGCCAAGCGTCTGGTTGAACATAAACGCGACGTCGTCATCCTTCTGGACAGCATCACCCGCCTGGGTCGTGCCTTCAACACGGTCGTGCCGTCCTCCGGCAAGGTCCTGACCGGCGGTGTGGACGCCAACGCGCTGCAACGCCCCAAGCGCTTCTTCGGTGCCGCCCGCAATGTCGAGGAGGGGGGGTCGCTCACCATCATCGCCACCGCTCTGGTCGATACCGGTTCTCGGATGGACGAGGTGATCTTCGAGGAATTCAAAGGCACCGGTAACTCGGAAATCGTGCTGGACCGCAAAGTCGCCGACAAGCGCGTCTTCCCGGCGATGGACATCCTCAAGTCCGGCACCCGGAAAGAAGACCTGCTGGTCGATGCCAAGGATCTGCACAAAACCTTCGTTCTGCGCCGCATCCTGAACCCGATGGGCACCACCGACGCCATTGAATTCCTGATTTCCAAGCTCAAGCAGACCAAAACGAACAGCGAGTTCTTCGATTCGATGAACTCGTAACTTTATGTTTTAAAACAAAAGGTTACAGTTCAAATGGATACGGTTTACGCACTTGCCACCGCGCAGGGCCGTGCCGGTGTTGCGGTCATTCGTATCTCTGGCCCGCTGGCACATCATGCCTGTGTTCAGCTTTGCGGCGATCTGCCTGAACCGCGCCGCGCTGCGCTGCGGGTCCTGACGGATGCTCACGGCGTCAGGCTGGATGAAGCCCTCGTTCTTGTTTTTCCCGAAGGTGGCAGTTTCACCGGCGAACAGGTGGTTGAATTCCAACTGCACGGCAGCATCGCGGTTGTCGGCGCCGTCTTGCGAAACCTGTCCGCGATCCCCGGCCTGCGTGCCGCAGAAGCGGGTGAATTCACCCGGCGCGCGCTTGAAAACGGGCGGCTCGATCTGGCGCAGGTCGAAGGCCTTGCCGATCTGATCGACGCCGAGACTGAGGCGCAGCGGCGCCAAGCGCTCCGCGTGCTGTCAGGCGATCTGGGAAAACTCGCCGAAACATGGCGCCGCGACCTGATCCGGGCGGCAGCGCTGCTCGAAGCGACGATCGATTTCGCCGATGAGGATGTGCCCTTCGACGTCACCCCCGAGGTGTCGGCGCTCTTGACTGCCGTCCACAAGGATCTGCTGCGGGAAAGCGCCGGTGTCACCACAGCGGAACGTGTTCGGTCGGGATTCGAGGTTGCCATCGTCGGCGCGCCAAACGTGGGAAAATCAACGCTCCTGAACGCCTTGGCTGGCCGAGAGGCGGCGATCACGTCTGAATACGCCGGCACGACGCGGGACGTGATCGAAGTGCGGATGGATCTTGGTGGCCTCCCTGTGACCCTGCTCGACACGGCAGGCCTGCGCGACACCACCGATGTCATCGAGGAAATCGGAATCCGTCGCGCGCGGGAGCGCGCAGCCTTGGCTGACCTTCGCGTGTTTCTTGTCGATCAGAATACCGCGCCCGATATGGTACCGGAACCCGATGACATCATCCTGCGCGCCAAGGCGGATTTGCTCGACGATAAATCCGGCGCCGTGTCCGGGATCAGTGGCGAAGGGATCGAATCTCTGGTAGGCGAGATCACGTCAAAGCTGTCAGGTCGGCTGGCCGGGCTTGGAATCGCGACGCGGGAACGTCACAGGGTGGCCATGTTGCGGGCGGTCGCATCACTGGAAGATGCGGCGCGGCACCTCAGGATGGGCCCGGACATGTATGATCTGGTTGCCGAAGAACTCAGGCAGGCGATTCGCGCCTTGGAATCACTGGTCGGCCGTGTGGATGTGGAAAACCTGCTGGACGAAATTTTCTCCAGCTTCTGCGTTGGAAAGTAGGAGTGTTTCACGTGAAACAATCGCAGTTCGATGTCATCATCGTCGGTGGTGGCCACGCCGGGTCCGAGGCTGCGCATGCATCCGCACGCATGGGCGCCAGAACCGCATTGGTGACGCTGACCAAGGCCAGCATCGGTGTGATGTCCTGCAATCCCGCCATCGGAGGGCTCGGGAAGGGCCATCTGGTGCGTGAAATTGATGCCATGGGTGGCGTCATGGCCCAGGTCGCGGATCAGGCGGGCATCCAGTTCCGGCTTTTAAACCGCCGCAAGGGTCCCGCTGTTCAAGGTCCGCGCGCACAGGCCGATCGCAAGGTCTACCGCAACGCCATGCAAACGGCGCTGTCACTGCTGCCCAATCTTGCCATCGTCGAAGGCGAAGTAACTGATTTCCTGATGAACGGTCATTCCGTCGCGGGCATCCTCATGGCCGACGGCACACGCATCACGGCGCGCTCCGTCGTGCTGACCACAGGCACTTTCCTGCGTGGTGTGATCCATATCGGCGATGTATCCCGTCCCGGCGGGCGCATGGGGGACAAGCCATCAATCCCCTTGGCAACCCGGATCGACAGTTTCGGCCTGCCGCTGGGCCGCCTCAAGACCGGTACCCCGCCACGCCTTGATGGGCGCACCATCGCTTGGGATCTTCTGGACATGCAGCCTGGCGATGACGACCCGGTGATGTTTTCGTTTCTTTCCAAGTCGCCGCCACTGCGTCAGGTCTCCTGTGGGATCACCCACACCAATGAGGCGACGCACGAGATTATCCAGAAAAACCTGTCCCGCTCCGCCATGTATGGCGGCCATATCGAAGGTGTCGGACCGCGCTATTGTCCGTCGATCGAGGATAAGGTCATCCGCTTTGCCGACAAAACCTCGCATCAGGTGTTTCTGGAACCGGAAGGGCTGGATGACCATACCGTCTATCCAAACGGTATCTCCACGTCCTTGCCCGATGACCATACCGTCTATCCAAACGGTATCTCCACGTCCTTGCCCGAAGATGTGCAGCATCAATATGTTCACTCGATCCGTGGTCTTGAGAGTGCGGTGATTCTTCAGCCGGGTTACGCCATCGAATATGACTATGTCGATCCTCGTGCTCTTGACCTGACACTCGCGGTCAAGTCCGTTCCCGGCCTTTTCCTTGCTGGACAGATCAACGGCACCACCGGATATGAGGAGGCGGCCGCGCAGGGCCTCGTCGCCGGATTGAACGCGGCAGCGACAGCCCAAGGGAAAGACAGCGTCTTATTCAGCCGCTCGGACAGTTATATCGGCGTGATGATCGATGATCTGGTGACCCGCGGTGTGACGGAGCCCTACCGCATGTTCACATCCCGGGCTGAATTCCGTCTGTCGCTGCGGGCAGACAACGCCGATCAGCGGTTGACACCCAAGGCCATCGCGCTGGGTTGTCTTGATGCGACCCGGGAAGCAGCCTTCACCCACAAAATGGAGGCTTTAGACGCCGGGCGAGGGGTTCTGAACGCCAGCCGTCACACCCCAAAGGTTTTGGCAGCCCTTGGTCTCAGCTTCAATCAGGATGGGACACGTCGGTCCGCGTTCCAGCTTCTGGCATTCCCCGAGATCACCTTCGATCATCTGTTGCAGCTTGATCCCGATCTCGCCTCCATCCCCAAGGAGGCACGCGTCCAATTGGCACGTGACGCGCTTTACGCCAATTATATCGAACGCCAGCAGCGCGACATTGATGTCATGCGGCGGGACGAGATGCAGGAGATCCCGGCAGATATGGATTTTTCCCGGATTGATGGGCTTTCGAACGAGTTGAAGCTTAAACTGGGTCGCGCGCGTCCCTCCAACCTGCATCAGGCCGCGCGCGTTGATGGCATGACGCCGGCCGCTCTGACCCTGCTTCTAGCCAAACTCCGCCAAGCGCAGCGGGAGAGGTCGGCGTGAACACACCAAGCGCGGATGAATTGAATGTTTCACGTGAAACATTTCAGCGCCTTGAGGTCTATGTGGCGCTTCTTGAAAAGTGGACACCCAAGATCAACTTGATCTCCAAGGCCACAATCCCGGACATATGGTCACGCCATATCCGCGATTCGGTGCAGGTGTTTCGCTACGGGCCGCAGCATTTCACCCACTGGCTTGATCTGGGCAGTGGCGGCGGGATGCCAGGATTGATCGTGGCAATTCTCTCGGCCGAAAAACCAAACGAATCCCAAGTTTCGCTGGTCGAAAGCGATGGGCGCAAGGCGGCATTCCTGCGCACGGTGCTGCGCGAAACGGGTGTCCCGGGACAGGTTCTGTGCGAGCGGATCGAGAATCTTGCCCCCCAACAGGCAGATGTGATTTCTGCCCGCGCGCTTGCCGATCTGTCGACGCTGTTGGGCTATACACAACGTCATTTGCAGCCGGATGGGGTCGCGCTGTTTTCCAAAGGCCTCCGATGGGAGAACGAGGTTGAAATCGCACGCCGTGAGTGGTCATTTACCCTTGAGGCTCTTAAAAGCGAGACAGAAAAGGGGTCGGTGATCCTGAGAATCGGAGATATTGCCCGTGTCTGATCCTTTGCGTCCTGCAGGACCACGAATCATTGCGATTGCGAACCAGAAAGGTGGGGTGGGCAAGACCACCACAACGATCAATCTGGGGGCTGCACTGGCCCGGCTTGGATGTAAAATCCTGATCGTTGACCTTGATCCACAAGGCAATGCTTCCACCGGGCTCGGCATCGCCACGGATGATCGGGAATACACGACCTATGAACTTTTGCTGGACGATGTCGCGCTTGCCGATGTGGTGAAACCCACGGCAACGCCCGGCCTTCACATCGTGCCTGCCACCGTTGACCTCAGCTCAGCTGATGTTGAACTGGTGTCGAATGAAAAACGCAGTTTCCTGTTGCACGACGCATTACGACAGTTTGCGATGGATGATCTGGGTTTCGACTACATCTTGATTGATTGCCCGCCGTCGCTCAACCTGTTGACGGTCAATGCCATGGTTGCCGCGCATTCCATTCTGGTGCCGCTCCAGTCGGAATTCTTCGCATTGGAGGGGTTGTCGCAGTTGATGCTGACGATCCGCGAGGTGCGTCAGACCGCAAACGCCGCGTTGCGCATCGAAGGCGTGGTGCTCACAATGTACGATAGTCGCAACAACCTCTCTCAACAGGTCGAGGCAGACGCGCGCGAAAACCTTGGGCAGCTTGTGTTTCACACAGTGATTCCGCGCAATGTCCGCTTGTCCGAGGCGCCGTCCTTCTCGAAATCCGTTTTTGATTACGATCCGGATTCGAAGGGCGCAAAGGCCTATCTCGCCCTTGCCGAAGAATTGCTCGCAAATCACGGTCGACTTACCGCCAAAGAAGGGATCGCATCATGACGGATAACAAACCCAAAACCCGTGGATTGGGCCGCGGTCTGTCCGCATTGATGGCAGATGTTTCCGCACAGGATGACCGGACGACCGAATCGACCCAGCAGCGGCGACCGGATCTGTTGGTTCCCATCGAAAAGGTCTTTCCGAATCCCGATCAGCCGCGTCGCAGCTTCGGATCCGACCAGTTGGAGGATCTGGCAGCGTCAATCCGCGAAAAGGGTGTGATCCAGCCCCTGATCGTGCGCCGCAGGAAAGCCGACTCAGGAACTTTCGAAATCGTGGCGGGCGAGCGCCGCTGGCGTGCCGCACAGATGGCCCAACTTCACGAATTGCCAGTTCTGGTGCGGGATTTCGACGATACCGAAGTGCTTGAGATAGCGATCATCGAAAACATCCAACGCGCCGATCTCAATCCGGTCGAAGAAGCGGTTGGCTACAAGCAGTTGATGGAAAAGTTTGGTCACACACAAGATAAGCTCTCCGCAGTTCTCGGCAAAAGCCGCAGTTACATCGCCAATCTGGTGCGCCTTCTGCAGTTGCCCGATGAGGTGCAGGGCTACCTGCGCGACGGTCAGCTTTCTGCCGGTCACGCGCGTGCCCTGATTACAGCGCAGGATCCTGCCGGACTTGCCCGCAAGGTCATTCAACAGGGGCTCTCCGTCCGAGAGACCGAGCGTCTGGCCAAGAAAGCAGCGACCGATGATATCTCGGCCAGCAATGCATCGTCCAAGCCGCGCAAGGCCGTCGAAAAAGACGCAGATACCCGCGCGCTTGAGGGGGATCTTTCCGCCAATCTGGGTATGAAGGTCACGATCCAACATGATAACGGGCAGGAATCGGGTCTGATATCGATCCGCTACACCTCTTTGGACGAACTGGACGACCTCTGCCAGAAACTCGGATCGTGACTCGGCCATTAGGCCAGTAGTTCAGCCAGGATCGCGTTCAAAACCATGCGCCCTTGCCGGGTCACTCTCAGATTGTCGGGGCCTGTCTCGATCATCCCCAGATCAATCAGCTGTGCCACACGATCTGGCGGCAATGCGCGCCCTGCCAGACTCTGATACCGGCCGGGATCAATCCCCTCGGCCAGACGCAGACCCATCATCAGGAACTCGCTCGCCTGATCCTCGCCGGACAAAACGGTCCTCTCTTTTTCACCAAGGCCGCGCTCCACAACCTCCAGCCATTTGCCCGGATTGCTCCAGGCTTCGGTGGCATGGCGCTGACCCTTCAGGGTCAATCGCCCATGGGCACCGGGCCCGATCCCGATGTAATCCCCATACCGCCAATAGACCCTGTTATGGCGGGACTCCGCCCCGGCCCGCGCATGGTTCGACACTTCATATGTGACAAAGCCGGCATCCTCGCAAATATCCTGCGTCGCCTGATACATGTCGGCCGACAGGTCATCGGGCGGCAAACCCCGCAGCTTCCCGCGGGCATACCGATCGCCAAAGGCTGTGCCATCCTCGATCGTCAACTGATACAGCGACAGATGGTCAATCGCCATGCCAAGGGCTTGTTTCAACTCGGTTTTCCAAGCGTCCAGCGTTTGATCCTGCCGTGCATAGATCAGATCAAAACTGACCCGGTCAAACTGTCGCCGCGCGACATCAAAGGCCGCCATCGCCTCGGCGGTTGAGTGGATGCGCCCCAACCGTTGCAGGTCAGTATCGTTAAGCGCTTGAATCCCCATGGAAATCCGGTTCACCCCAGCCTCGGCATAGGCTTTGAACCGCCCCGCCTCGACCGAGCCGGGATTCGCCTCCAACGTCACTTCCATATCATTGGCCCGCGGCCAGTGCTGCCGGATACGGTCCAGCACCCCATGAACCACGTCCGGGTTCATCAAACTGGGCGTGCCACCGCCAAAAAACACCGAAGTCAGAACCCGCCCCGGTGTCAGTGCCGCATAGCGATCGATCTCGGACAGGTAAGCGCGCAGCCAGCGGGATTGATCAATCTCACGCGCGACATGGCTGTTGAAATCGCAATAGGGGCATTTGGCCTGACAAAACGGCCAGTGCAGATAAATGGCGAAACCGCCCTGTTGCCAATCCTCAGCCAAAACAACCCGCAACCAACTTGCGAAACGCATCCGCCCTGTGGCTGATACGGTTCTTTTCCCATCGATCCATCTCGCCGAAGGTGATGTCATACCCGTCAGGCTGGAAGATCGGATCATAGCCGTGACCCTGATCCCCGCGCATCGGCCAGACCACCTGACCCGGCATCACGCCCTCAAACACCTCATCATGTCCGTCGGGCCATGCCAGCACCAAGGTGCAGCAAAACTGCGCGGTACGGGGTGCGGGCGCGCCAATGGCCTCAAGCGCGTCATGCGCCCGCGTCATTGCCATCACGAAATCCCGGCCCTGCGGCGTTTCGGCCCAATCCGCCGTATAAACCCCCGGCGCACCGTTCAGCGCATCAATCGCGATCCCGGAATCATCCGCCAAAGCCGGAAGGCCAGTGGCCTGCGCCGCCGCATGCGCCTTGATCCGCGCGTTCCCGATGAAATTATCCTCGGTCTCAACGGGTTCGGGCAGGCCCATCTCGGCCGCACCCACGACATCCACGCCAAACGGCTTGAGGAGATCGGCAATCTCCTCAAGTTTTCCCTTGTTGTGGGTCGCGACCAGCAGACGGGTGCCCGAAAACTTACGCATCGACCGCCGCTCGTTGGGCCGCCACCAGACCCTTGATGCCAAGTTCGGCCAGATCCAGCAATTCGTTCATCTGCGCGCGGGAATAGGTCGACCCCTCCGCAGACATCTGCACCTCGATCAGCCGACCGCTGGCCAGCATGATGAAGTTGCCATCAACGCCCGCTTCGCTATCCTCGGGATAATCCAGATCCAGAACCGGTTGCCCGGCATAAATCCCGCAGGATACCGCCGCCACAGGCTCGATCAGCGGATCGGTGATCACCGCGCCGGTTTTCATCAGCTTGTCCACGGCAAGGCGCAGCGCGACCCAACCGCCGGTGATCGACGCGCACCGGGTGCCGCCATCGGCCTGAATCACATCGCAATCCACGGTGATCTGCCGCTCACCCAGGGCCACACGATCCACGCCCGCCCGCAGCGACCGCCCGATCAGGCGCTGAATCTCGACCGTGCGGCCGCCTTGCTTGCCTGTCGTCGACTCGCGCCGCATCCGGCTGGTCGTGGACCGCGGCAGCATGCCATACTCGGCCGTCACCCATCCAAGACCCGTGCCCTTGATGAATGGCGGCACGCGATCCTCGATCGTGGCGGTGCACAGCACATGGGTATCCCCCATACGGATCATGCAGGACCCTTCCGCATGTTTCGTCACGCCCGTTTCGATTGAAATCGGACGCATTTCGCTTAATTTTCTTCCAGAGGGGCGCATGTCGGAACCTTTCCTGAGTTGACCGAGGGGATACAGCCCGCAGCGCCTGAAACGCAAGCGTGATTGACCTTTCCACCCCATGCTCTTTAATGGCGATCCATCAGGGAAGCCCGATATGAAAGAAGGAACCACCATCCTCGACGAGATGAACGACCGCTCGCGCGAAGTGTTTCGCCGCGTTGTCGAAGGCTATCTCGAAAGTGGCGATCCGGTCGGCAGCCGCACCCTGACCCGCACGATGAGCGAAAAGGTCAGCGCCGCAACGATCCGTAACGTGATGCAGGATCTGGAATATCTGGGACTTCTCGGCAGTCCCCATGTCAGCGCGGGCCGCATCCCGACGCAGCGGGGCTTGCGGATGTTCGTCGATGGCCTGCTGGAAGTGGGCGATCTGAACGCGCAGGACCGCCAGAAGATTGATGAAACGATGGGCAGCAACACCTCGGATGTCGGTGGCATGCTGGACCGGATCAGCACCGCCCTATCCGGCGTGACGCGCGGCGCCTCCCTTGTTCTGGCCCCGAAACACGAGGCGCCGATCAAGCATGTGGAATTTGTCAGCCTCGGCCATGACCGCGCGCTTGTCGTGCTGGTCTTTGCCGATGGGCATGTGGAAAACCGTATTTTCACCCCGCCCGCCGGTCAAACGCCATCCTCCATGCGCGAAGCGGCAAACTTCCTGAACGCTCTGATCGAGGGCAAAACCCTCTCCGATCTGCAAACCGCGATCCGCCGCGAAATTGACGCGCGCCGGCAAGAGATTGACGGTCTGGCACACGCCCTTGTCGAAAGCGGTCTTGCTGTCTGGGCAGGCGAGGGCGAGGCGCCCGAGCGATTGATCGTGCGTGGACGCGCCAATCTGCTGCATGCCAGTGGCGGGGACGAGGAGTTGGACCGGATTCGCACCCTCTTCGACGACCTTGAGAGGAAAAAGGACATCGCCGAATTCCTTGATTTGACCCAGCAAGGCGAGGGTGTGCGCATTTTTATTGGCTCAGAGAACAAACTTTTCTCACTTTCGGGTTCCTCTTTGGTGGTCAGTCCATATATGAACGCTGATCGTAAGATCATCGGCGCG
>NCJR01000110.1 GCA_002282555.1 Rhodobacterales bacterium 34-62-10 | reverse complement strand
GCCGCGCCGGGTAAAGAACCCGTGTCTGAAGGGCATCAATGCCTCTGATGTGAGAATTTCCAAAGTCATGTCCGTGTCAGGCATCCAGTCCGGGGGGCGGGGCAGCCGTCAGAGGAAACAGTGCCACCACTTTGAAGAGCGTCCCCATTTCCTGCGGATGCGTCAAGCGCCGATGTGCGGCGATATGCGCGTCCAATGCAGAGCCGCCCAATTGTGCAGCCAAAGCCTGCGCCCGGGCGGTGATCCCCAGCCGTTCCAGAAACACGCCTTGCGTGGTCAGGCGGCTGTGGGCGCAAGGCAGGTTGGCCACCAGCGCCTCGAAATCGACATGGGCGGTCAGGTCCACTGCGCCGGGCCTGTCGAGGGGGGCGGCATGGCTTTGCTGTCCCATTGCCTGCCCCATCGCCTGTAATGTATCGCCCAAAGACCGCCAGTCGCCGTAATCCACGATCAAGGCCACGCCGCCGTGATCCGCGATGCGCTGGCCGATCTGTCCGGCGATCAGCGGCGCGGTGGGGCAAAGTTCGACCACGTCGCCCCTGCGCGTATCGTCAAGCCGCGCATCCAGCGCGGGGGTGGCCGGGGCCGGAACCAGACCAAAAGTCAGCTGGTCTGCGGCGCTGCCGACGACGATTTCGGCAAAACCGGTCTCGACGCGCTGGAACTGACGGATCGGCAAGGCGTCGAAAAACTCGTTCGCGACCAGAAAAAGCGGCAATTGAGGCAAGGCGTCCGCGCTGTCATGCCATGTGATCCGGTCTGGCGACCAGACAGGGGCGAGGGTGTCAGCCTGCGCCGCCTTCAGCCGGGGGGAGGCTTCGACCAGATGGAGTTGTGCTGCGGCATGAAAGCCCGGCACCTTGGCGGTGACACGCAGGATATCGGCCATCAGCGTGCCGCGACCGGGACCCAGTTCGGCCAGCGCAAAAGCGGCGGGCGCGCCCTGATCCAGCCAGACGGATGCAAGGCAAAGGCCCAGCATCTCGCCGAACATCTGGCTGATTTCGGGGGCCGTGATGAAATCGCCCGCAGCGCCAAAGGGTTCGCGCGTGGTGTAATAGCCATGGGTCGGATGCAACAGACATTCGGCCATGTAATCCGCCACGGTCATGGGGCCGTGGGTCGCGACCCGGTCCAGAAGGATGCGTTCCAGCGGGGTCATGTCGCGCGGCGGGTTGGTCATGCCGGAAGGGTCTGGACGCGGCGGCGGGCATAAAGGACAAGAACGATACCGGCCGCCAGCATCGGCAGCGACAAAAGCTGTCCCATGGTGATGCCGAAGCTGTCACCCAGCCGGATCACATGGCCCAGGGGATTGTCCGGCGTGATGAATTGCGCGTCGGCCTGACGGAAATATTCCACGACAAAGCGCGCGGCCCCGTAGCCTGCGATGAACACGCCCGTGATCTGCCCCGGTATCTTGAGCCAATCACGCCGGAACGCCAGCCACAGCATCACGGTCAGCAGGAGCGCGCCCTCCAGCCCGGCCTGATAGAGCTGCGAGGGATGGCGCGCACATAGGCCGACGACGCCCGCGCAATCCTGTGCTGCGGCCCCCGGAAAGACCACGCCCCATGGCATATCGGTGGGGCGGCCCCACAGCTCGGCATTGATGAAATTGGCGATGCGACCCAGCATCAGGCCGACGGGCACACCCAGTGCGATGGCATCGGCGGCGGCAAGGCGGGGGATCTTGTGCCGCCATGTGAAGATCCATGCGGCGACGACGACGCCCAGAAAGCCGCCGTGAAAGGACATGCCGCCCTGCCAGACCATCGGGATCTGGGCAGGGTTCGCCAGATAATAGGCGGGTTGGTAGAACAGCACAAAGCCCAGACGCCCGCCCGCGATGATGCCGATGATGATCCATGTCACCAGATCCTCTATCTGGGCGCGGGTCATGGGCGGCACGTCGCCGCGCCAGAGCGCGGGCCGGCGGATCGCGGCAAGGCTGATCTGCCACGCGATCACGATCCCCGCGATATAGGCCAGCGCATACCAGCGCAGGGCCAGTTCGAATCCGAAGAGGGTGATCGAGAAAATCTCGGGCGAGAGGTCGGGAAATTGGATCATGGCGCGCATCTGCGTCTGTCTGCCTCTGGCGTCGGGGGGAAGTCAACCTTGTGGGCGGCCCCGTTGCGGCCCATATAGGCAGGTAAAGGTAACGCTGGAGAGCCGCAATGCAGACGCGCAACAAAATTCTGGATGACATCTCGCAACTGATGACCAATGCGATGGGCGTGGCGCAGGGGGCCAAGGACGAGGCCGAGACTGCGATGAAGTCGATGATCGACCGCTGGCTGGCGGATCGCGATTTCGTGACGCGCGAGGAGTTCGACGCCGTGCGCGCCATGGCGCAGAAAGCCCGCGAGGAGAACGCGGCGCTGAAGGCGCGCCTTGATGCGCTGGAGGCGCAGGGCAAGTAAACCCGGCATCGGTTGATCTGACGTGACGCGCGCGCCCCGGTTGCGGGGTTGCGCGCGTTTTTCATGGGTTCCGGGCGTGATCCGCGTGGTCATGGATATTTGGGGCAAGAAGAAACAGCGCGCTGCCCCCGGTTTGATCACGATGCTGTAGCATTGCGTGATTCATCCACACATTATTGGGGTTATCCCCAAAATATTGCTTTACAGCTTGGGGCAGTCATACCACCATATCTTGTAGGGATGAGGGGAATAGCCTCCGTCCTTTGAGCAGGCACCTAGCGGTTGGGGCATTATTGATGTCGCACGCTACAGGCAGAGAGGTGGCGCCATGGCACTATCCGAGCAGTACCTTGAGGATGACATTCACCCGATTGATATCGTCGAGAATATCGCGGCCTATCATGACTGGGATTTTGACCGGATCGGTCAGGATCAGATCGCCATGGCCGTCGAGGGGCAGTGGCGGACCTATTCGATCACGCTGGCGTGGTCGAGCTATGACGAGACGCTGCGGTTGATCTGCACCTTCGAGATGGAGCCGCCCGAGGCGCGGTTGCCGCATTTGTACGAGACGCTGAATGCGGTCAATGATCAGTGCTGGGCCGGGGCATTCACGTTTTGGGCGCAGCAGAAGCTGATGGTGTGGCGCTATGGTTTGGTGCTGACGGGCGAGCAGGTGGCGAGCGCCGAGCAGATCGACACGCTGATCAATGCCGCCGTGATGAGCGCCGAGCGGTACTATCCGGCGTTCCAGCTGGTGGTCTGGGGCGAGCGGTCACCGGCCGACGCGATCCAGGTCGCCATTGCAGAGGCCTACGGGCGCGCGTAACACTGCCCCCCGACGCAAGGCAAGCCGAGGGGGGAATTGGGATGGATATGCAAGAGCTTGGCCGCAGGGGGCTGGTGCTTCTGGGCTGCGGCAAGATGGGATCGGCCATGTTGTCGGGCTGGCTGGCGCGGGGGCTGGACCGGGCTGGCGTCTGGGTGATCGATCCCAACCCGTCGGATTGGTTGCAAGGGACGGGCGTTCATATCAACGCAGATCTGCCCGCGGCCCCTGCGATCGTGATCGTGGCGGTCAAGCCGCAGATGATGGGAGCGGCACTGCCGACGCTGGCCGCGATGGGCAATGGCAAGACATTGTTCATCTCGGTCGCGGCGGGCACGCCGATTGCCCGATTTGAAGAGGTTTTGGGGGCGCAGACCCCCATCGTGCGGGCCATGCCCAACACACCTGCCGCCGTGGGGCGCGGCATCAGCGCCATCGTCGGCAACACCCATGCAGGTCCGGGCGGACTGGATACGGCGGAGGCGCTGCTGTCTGCCGTGGGGCAGGTGGTGCGATTGGAAAACGAAGGCCAGATGGATGCGGTCACGGGCCTGTCGGGATCGGGTCCGGCCTATGTGTTTCACCTGATCGAGACGATGGCGGCGGCGGGCGCGGCGCAGGGCCTGTCGCCTGAACTGGCGCTGCAACTGGCGCGGGCGACGGTCGCGGGTGCAGGCGCGCTGGCGGAAGCGGCGGATGAGAGCCCGGCCCAGTTGCGCATCAATGTCACCAGCCCCAACGGGACCACGCAGGCCGCCCTGAATGTGCTGATGGACCCTGACACGGGGTTTCCCGCGCTGCTGGATCGTGCCATCACAGCCGCGACCGAGCGTTCCAAGGAGCTGTCCCGTGGCTGAGATCACCTTTGATGACTTTCTGAAGGTCGATATCCGCGTGGGCCGCGTGACCCGCGCCGAACCTTTCCCCGAGGCGCGCAAACCCGCGATCAAGCTGTGGATCGACTTTGGCCCCGAGATCGGGGAAAAGAAAACCTCGGCCCAGATCACGGCGCATTACACGCCCGAGGCCCTGATCGGAAAACAGGTCATGGCCGTGGTGAACTTCCCAGCCCGTCAGATCGGAAAGTTCATGTCCGAGGTGCTGGTGCTGGGGGTGCCCGACCTTGAGGGCGGTGTCGTGCTGCTGTCGCCCGATCTTGATGTGCCGCTTGGTGGAAGGATGCATTGATGCCCAAGGTTCTGATCAGCCGTCGTTTGCCGGATTCCGTGATGGAGGCGGCCCATGCCATGTTCGACGTGGAATTGCGCGACAAGACGCAGCCTATGACCGCTGCGGAAATGCGGTCGGGGCTTGCGGTGTATGATGCGATCATGCCGTCATTGGGCGACAAGTTCACCGCCGAGATATTTGCCGAATTCGGTCGGCCGCGCTGCAAGCTGCTGGCGAATTTCGGGGTGGGCATCAACCATATCGACGTCGAGGCCGCACGCGCCCATGGGGTGAAGGTCACCAACACACCCGGTGCCGTGACCGATGCGACCGCCGATACTGCGATGACGCTGATCCTGATGAGTGCGCGCCGCGCGGCCGAGGGCGAGCGGCTGGTGCGGTCCGGCGCGTGGGAAGGCTGGCATCCGACACAGATGCTGGGCCTGCATGTGACGGGCAAGACCGTGGGCATCGTGGGCATGGGCCGGATCGGGCAGGCCATCGCGCGGCGCTGCCATTTCGGGTTCGGGATGGAGGTTCTGTATTTCAACCGTTCGGCCAAGACGATGGATTTCCCTGCGCGGCAGGTGGACAGCCTGACCGATATGGCGGGGCAGGTGGATATTCTGGTCGTGGCCACGCCGGGCGGGGCCGAGACCCGGCATCTGATCGGCGCAGAGGTTCTGGCCGCGATGCAGCCCCATGCCCATCTGGTCAATATCGCGCGCGGCGATGTGGTGGATGAGGCGGCGCTGATCACCGTATTGCAGGCGCAGCGGATCGGTGGCGCGGGGCTGGACGTATATGAATTCGAGCCCGAGGTGCCAGTGGCGCTGCGCCGCCTTGATAACGTGACGCTGCTGCCGCATCTGGGCACATCCACGCTGGAGGTGCGCGAGGCGATGGGGCGGATGGTTCTGGACAATCTGGCCGCGCATTTTGCCGGAGAACCGCCGCCCAATCTTGTGTGATGCCGGTTTGACGGTCGTTTGACGAAGGGGAAGGTTTTGGCGCGGGGCCTTGACCTTGGCATTGCCTTGGGATGATCTGGGGCACCATCAGGGAAGGGGCGCGCCATGTATCAGCCGGTTATCAGCGGAACGGGGGTGTTCACACCTTCGCAGGTCATCACCAATGACGAGCTTGTCGCGGCCTTCAATGCCTATGCCGACCGCTATAACGCCGAGCATGCCGATGCGATCGCATCCGGCGAGGTGGTTGCCAAGGAACATTCATCATCCGAGTTCATCTTCAAGGCATCCGGGATAGAGCAGCGTTATGTGCTTGATAAGTCTGGTGTTCTTGATCCCGCAGTGATGCATCCCCTGCTGCGTCAGCGCAGTGACGAGGAGCCCGGCGTCATGGCGGAAATGGCGCTGGATGCCTGCGGCAAGGCCTTGGCGATGGCAGGTCTGACGGGGGCGGATATTGATCTGGTGATCTGTGCCGCCAGCAACATGGAGCGCGCCTATCCCGCGATTGCCGTGGAAATCCAGCAATTGCTGGGGGCGGGGGGCTTTGCCTTTGACATGAACGTGGCCTGTTCCTCGGCCACATTCGGGATTCAGGCCGCCGCCGACATGATCCGCGCAGGCTCGGCGCGGCGCGCGATTGTGGTGAACCCCGAGATTTGTTCAGGCCATCTGGAATGGCGGGACCGGGATTGTCATTTCATCTTTGGCGATGTGTGCACCGCCACCGTGATCGAGCGGGAAGAGGATGCGAAAGGCGCGCATTTCAAGGTGATTTCCACCCGCTGCGCGACGCAGTTTTCCAACAATATCCGCAACAACAACGGCTTCCTGCGCCGCTCGCGCCCGGATGGGGTTGAGGACCGGCGCGACATGCAATTCATGCAGAACGGGCGCAAGGTGTTCAAGGAGGTGGTGCCGATGGTGTCGGACCATATCCTTGCGCATCTGCAGGCCGAGGGGGTTTCACCCAGCCAGATCCGCCGCCTCTGGCTGCATCAGGCCAACAAGACGATGAATGATTTCATCGGGCGCAAGGTGCTGGGGCGCGAACCGGAACCGGGCGAGCAGCCGAACATCCTGCAGGAATATGCCAATACATCCTCTGCGGGGTCGATCATCGCCTTTGCGAAACATTCGGCGGATTTGCAGCCCGGTGACATGGGGCTGATCTGTTCGTTTGGTGCGGGCTATTCCGTGGGGTCGGTGCTGATCCAGCGGGTTTAACGCAAACCCGATTTCATCGCGGCTTGGGGAAAGCAGGTGGGGGTTTGGCCCGTCGCCTCCTGCCATGCGCCGATGGCGCGGCGGGTGCGGAACCCGGCCAGCCCATCCGCGCCGCCGGTGTCATGGCCCATGCGTTGCAGCGCCGTCTGCATGGCGGCTACATCCGCGCGCATCAGGCCCCCGACGCGGCCCCAAGGCGCGGTGAAATCGCCCATGCCATAGGCCACATCCAGCAGGGTAATGGGCTGCGCCCTTGGCCAATCGCGCAGGCCCCGTGCGAGCCATGCGAGGGT